>QHSB01000343.1 GCA_003220335.1 Candidatus Rokuibacteriota bacterium | reverse complement strand
GGCCTCGGTTGACACCAGAGTCCGTCTGGCGCGCCACATTGTCGAGAGACGATCCAACCCTCTGATTTCCCTCGTCCGCCGCCGTGGCATGGGCGGTGCACCACGGCGTCGGACCGGGCTGTCGCGCAACGCCCGGACGGGGGAGGGGATGGGGATGGACACGAAAGATCAGGTTCGCTACTGGGGCGGTGCAATCGGCGCCGTGGCGTTGGTGGGCGCGATCGTGGTGGCCGTGGTGGTGGTACAGACCCCGGCGCCAAAGCCCAAGACGGCGGCCCAGGCGCAAGCGGCGACAAGAACGCAGGCTGCGTGGAAGCCACAGGCCGCGGTGAAGCCCCAGGCCGTGGTGAAGCCGCAGGCCGCCGTGAAGCCCCAGGCCGCGGTGAAGCCGCAGCCGGCGCCAAAGCCGCAGGCCACCGTGACGTCGCTGACGGTCGCCGAGCGCAAGATGTCCGAGGAGCTGTGGGTGGAGCAGAAGAAGCTCGATACCGACAGTGGGCGGGTGAAGGCGGCGACGCCCGACGGCCGGCGCCGCGTGGCGGAGACGATCGCCAAGCAGTTCAACGTCCCGGAGAAGCTGGTGAACGACCTGCGCGGCCGCAAGGTCGCCGATGGTGAGATCACCGCCGCGCTCGCGCTCTCGCAGCAGCTGATGAAGCACGACAAGGTCTCGCGCCAGCAGGCCCTCGACAGGATCCTCGCGGCTCGCAAGTCGGGGCAGGGCTGGGGCGCCATCGCCCGCAATCTCGGCCTGAAGCTCGGCGACGTCGTGACCGACGTCAAGAAGACCGACAAGCAGCTCGCGAAGCTGACCACCGTCAAGGTCGCCGGCTAGCCGGCTGCGGTCATCGTGGAGGCGATGGTGGCGAGAGCCGGAACTCCGTCACCATCGCCGGCCGTCGCGCAGTTGGTGCGGTCACGAGCGACGCGCCCCGGTTAAATTCCCCCGCCGATCGGCCTGAACGCCTGGTATCCGCCGCGATCATTTGCGCTGCCCGGCCATTGGTGTCAACGTGAGCGCCGGGTCGAGGCGTAACAGTTTTGTCATAGTCCGGCTGGTAGGATCCATTCGGTCGCCGTCGCGACCCGGAGGCCATCATGCGTTTCTCCCCACTGTCGTTCGTGCTCGGACTTGCCGCCGCTTCCCTCGTCCCCGTGCTGTCGCGCGTCTTCCGGCCGCTGGCCGTCGAGGCGACGGCCGCCGGCATGGGCATGCTCGAGGATGCCCGACGCGTCCTCGCCCAGCAGATGGAGAATCTCGAAGACGTCATGGCCGAGGCGCAGGCGCGGCGGGAGCAGCTCGACGCCGAGACGCAGGCGACGGCGACGGACGAAGCGTCGTCCGAGGCCACGGTCGAGGACGAGGCGGCGCCCACGGGCCGAGTTCGCAGGCGGACCAACGGCGCCCGCCGTCGCGCCTCGTGATACGGAGCGATGAGTGCCCTGCGCGTCGCTCATGACATCCCCGGCCGGCTTCGGCTCCGCCTCCCCGTTGGCGTTTCGGTCGAAGGCCTGATTGACGCCGTCGCGGCGCAGCCGGGCGTTCAGGCGTGTACCTGGTCGCCGCGGACGCGCAGCCTGCTCGTCGTGTACCGACCCGACAGCGCGAGCGCGGCGGGCCTCCTCGAGACCGTCGCCCGCCACACCTCGCTCACCGTCGCTCTCGACGGTGAGTCGCCGCCGCAGGCCTCGAAGCCGGCGGAGGCCGGAGACACCCTGGCTCGTGGCGTGCGCGACGCGGCCCGGGATCTCGATCATCGCGTGCGCCGCGTGACGCGGGGCGTGGTGGGGCTCGGCGGACTCCTGCCCACCTTGCTGGTCTTCTGGGCTGTCGGCGAGGTCGTGCGCGGCCGCGTCAGGCCGCTGGCCTGGACCTCGGCTCTCTGGTACGCCCACGGCCTGTTCCGTGACTACGTCGTCGAGCGGCCGCAGGACTGAGGGATGCGTTACCCCGGGGTGCGCGCGGTCGCCGGCAACACGCTCACCGGCAGCCTTCGGATCGACTACGACCCGTTCCGCCTCGCCGAGCAGTCGCTCGTCGACGAGCTGAAACACCTGGACGCGCACCTGACCGGCCCGCCGCCGGCAAGGCGGCGTGGCGCCCAGCCGTCCGCCGTCATCGGGACGAAGACGCCGCTGCTGAACGTCATCGGCGCGACCTCGGCGCTCGCCGCCGCCTGCCTGCCGGCGCCGCCGGCGCTGGCCGCCGGCCTCGTACTCGCCGTCGGGCTGCCGTCACTGCTGCGCGCGGGTACCGCGCTCGGTCGGCGCCGTCTGAACGGCGACGTCCTCGAGGCCTCGACCGTGCTGCTGCTGGCGGCGCGCCGGCATTACCCCGCGGCGGCGCTCCTCGTGTGGCTTCGCGCCGTCGGAGAGTACTTCGTGGCGCGGACGGTGGTCACGGCGCGGCGCTCGCTGCGAGACGTCGTCGCTCCGCCGGACGCGACGGTCGCCCGCGTCGAGGGTGAGACGACGCGGCCCGCGCGCGTGGCCGCCCTCCGGGTGGGTGACGTCGTGGTCGTGCCCGGAGGTCAGCGCATTCCCGTCGATGGGACGGTGGTGGGCGGCGAGGCGCTGGTGAATCAGCAAACGATGACCGGTGAAGCGCTGCCGGTCGAGCGCCGCTCGGGAGACACGGTGTTCGCGGCGACCACGGTCGAGCTCGGCGAGATGGTGATCCGGGTCGACCGGGTCGGGCTGGACACCGCGGTCGGCCGCATCGTGCAGGCGATCGAGGCGACGGCCGACGAGAAGTCCGAGATCCAGGCGTTCGCGGAGCGTCTCGCCGATCGCGACGTGGGGCGCACCCTCGGCCTGGCGGTGCTCGGGACGGGACTCTCGCGCAGCATCGATGCCGGCACCGCCATTCTCGTCTCCGACTACGGGGCGGCGGCGCGCGTCGGCATTCCGGCGGCGATCGTGAGCTCGATCGGCCAGGCCTTTCGCCAGGACATCCTGATCAAGGGCCCGCGCGTCCTCGAGAATCTCGCCCGCGTCGATACCGTCGTCTTCGACAAGACCGGCACGCTGACGCTGGGCGCGCCGCGCGTGACACGTATCGCGCGATACGGATCGCTGTCGGAGGAGGCCATCATCCGGCTGGTGGCCGCCGCCGAACGGCCGTTCCGCCATCCTGTGGCGCGTGCCGTCGCGCGCCTGGCCGCCGAGCGGGGGATCGAGGCGCCGACGGCGACGGCCACCGTGGAACAGGTCGGTCTCGGCGTCGAGGTGCAGATCGATGGCGCCAGGGCGCTCATCGGCAACCGTCGCCTCATGGAGTCCCGCGAGGTGGTGCTGCGAGCCGCGGCCGCTGACGAGGCGGCCGCTCACGCCATCGGCGGCTCACCGCTCTTCGTCGCCATCGACGGTCGTCTGGAGGCCATGCTCGTCCTGCAAGATCAACTCCGCGATGACGCGCCGGAAGCGGTGCAGGCGCTGCGGGCTCGTCGTATGCGAAACGTGATCTTGTTGTCGGGCGACCACGCCGAGCCGAGCCGGGTCATCGCCGAGTCGCTGGGGCTCCGCCACCACTACGCCGACCTCCTGCCCGAGGACAAGGCGCGGCTGATCGGCGAGCTGAAGGCGGAGGGACGGATCGTGGCGATGGTCGGCGACGGCGTCAACGATGCCCTCGCGCTCGACGAGGCCCACGTCGGGATCGCGGTGCCGGGCGGGGCCGAGGTCGCCACCGAGGCGGCCGACGTCGTCCTCCTCAGCGGGGGCCTCGAGCGCGTCGTCCGGGCCCTCGATCTCGCGCGCGACAGCATGGAGGGCGTCCGGCGAACGCTGCGCATCGCCGCCCGCGCCAATCTGCTGGTGGTCGGGCTGGCCTCCTTCGGCTTCGCCCGCCCCGTCGTGAGTATCTTGCTGACCCATGGAACGACGGTCGCGGCCGCCATGCTGAACGCGCGCGCGACGACGGGCCGGACGCTGTGAACGCCGTTGCAGAGTCGCCCTAGGCGCAAGAAAAATGTTCCGATCCCGTCACACGGCTGTCACACTGACTCCGTATCCTGGGTATCAGAAGTCGTCGAATCGGCCCGGGAAGGGAGGCAGTGAAGATGGTCGTATCGTTCTTCATGGCCCTGCTCGCCGACCTCGTGTTCGACTCGGCCGCCACGATGCGCCGCTCGTTCGACTCCGAGATGAGCCGCTACATGGAGCAGCGCGGCGTGCGCGCCGCTCGCCCGAACCACACGCCCGCTCGCTGAGCTGGGCACCCGCGCGCCCGCGCGGGTCTAGAGTGGCGCGGCCGTGACCGCGCGTCTATCGATCCTTGCCGTTTCCGTCGGTGTCCGCGGGCGCGTCCGTCTGCGTGTCGATGAGCTTCGCGGCCGACGAGGCCTGGCGTCCCGACTACAAGAATGCCTGTCCGGCGACGAGGGCATCCGCGACGTGCGCACCAATCCTGTCACCGGCAGTGTGCTGGTGCTGTTCGCCCTGGCACACCCTGCCGGCGGTCGACGTCACCGAGCGCCTCTCGACGTCGCCCCAGCGCGGACTGTCCACGGTCGAGGCGGCGCAGCGGCTGACGAGGCTCGGGGCCAACCAGCTGCCGATGCCGCAGCCGAAATCGTCGCTGGAGATCCTCGCGGGGCACCTCACGTCGTTACCGGTGCTGCTCCTGGGCGGCGCCACCGTCCTGTCGCTCGCGAGCGGCGCCGTGATCGACGCGGTGGTCATTCTCGCCGTGGTGATCGCCAATGCCGCCGTCGGCTACGTCACCGAGCGTCGCGTCGAGCGCATCATGATGTCGCTGCAAAGCGCCGCCATCCCTCAGGCGCTCGTCCGACGCGACGGTGAGGAGATGATCGTCCCGGCCGCGGCCCTCGTCCCCGGCGACGTCCTCGTCCTGAAGGTCGGTCACGACGTGCCCGCCGACGCGCGCGTGCTCGACGTCGCGGGACTCGCCGTGGACGAGGCGGCGTTGACCGGCGAAAGCATGCCTGTGGCGAAGGTGGCCGCGGCACTCGCGTCGTCCAACGGCGCCCTCGCTGACCGCGTCAACATGCTCTACGCGGGCACGATCGTCACCGAGGGCACGGGCACGGCCGTCGTGACGGCGACGGGACGACGGACCGAGCTCGGCCGGATCCGCGCGCTGGTCGCGGAGACGGCCACGCCGTCGACGCCCCTCGAGCGTCAGCTCGACCGCGTGGGACGTCGGCTGGTGGGCGTGTCGCTCGGCGCCTGCGCGGCCGTCCTCGGGCTGGGACTGCTCCGCGGCGTGCCGCTGCTGGAGATGGCGCGCAGCGCCATCTCGCTCGCGGTGGCGGCCGTGCCCGAGGGGTTGCCGGCCGTGGCGACGACGACGCTGGCCCTCGGCACCGAGCGGATGGCCCGGCGGGGCACACTGGTGCGCCGACTGGCGGCGGTCGAGAGCCTCGGCGCGATCACCGTGATCTGCGCCGACAAGACGGGAACGCTGACCGAGAACCGCATGACCGTCGATTCGTGGTGCGTCGCCGGCCGGGAGTACGGTCAGGGGCCGGAGCTCGCGGCTGAACGCGAGGTCGATACCGGCCTCGCCCGGGCGCTGCAGATCGCCGTCCTCTGCAACGAGGCGACGCTGGGCGACGACGGCGCCGAAGGCCGCGGCAGCTCGACGGAGAGCGCACTGCTCAGCGCCGCGCGCCTGGCCGGTCTCGACTATCGCGACGAGCGGCGGCGCCACCCGTTGCGCGACATTCGTCGGCGCGGCGAGCGGGACAACTGGATGGCGACCGCGCACGACGAGGACGGCCGCCTGCTGATCGCGATGAAGGGCGCGCCCGAGCAGGTCATCGTCCGCTGCGACCGCTGGCTCCAGCAGGGCGTCCCGGAGCCGCTGACGGCGGAGACGCGGCGGACGCTGCTGGAGCTGAACGATCAGATCGCGGCCCGCGGGCTGCGCGTGCTCGCGCTGGCCGTCGGCGAGGTCGGCGCCCTCGACGAGGGCTGCTACGACGGACTGATCTGGCTGGGTCTGGTCGCCCTCACGGATCCGATCCGTCCCGGGGTCGCCGACGCCATCCGCGCGTGCCGCGGCGCCGGGATCCGCACCGTGCTCATCACCGGGGACCACGCGCGCACGGCGGCCGCGATCTATCGCGAGCTCGACCTGCGCGGGGGGCCGCTGCACGTCTTCGACGGCGCGCACGTCGGCGAGGTGGGTCCCGAGCGGTTGCAGAAACTCGTGCGCGACGTGGACGTGTTCGCCCGTGTGTCGCCGGCTGACAAGTACCACATCGTCCGGGCCCTGCAGGGCAACGGCGAGGTGGTCGCCATGACCGGCGACGGGATCAACGACGCGGCCGCGCTGCGTGCCGCCGACATCGGCGTGGCCATGGGCGTGCGCGGCACCGACGTCGCCCGCGACGTCGCCGACGTCGTGCTCCTCACCGACGACTTCGCGGGCATCGTCGCCGCCGTCGAGCAGGGCCGCACCATCCACACGAACATCGGGAAGTCGCTTCGCTTCCTGCTCGCCACGAACTTCAGCGAGATCATCGTGACGCTGGGCGCCCTCGCGGGCGGAGTGCCACGGCCGATGTCGGCGATCCAGTTCTTGTGGATCAACCTGCTCTCCGACGTCGCGCCGGCGCTCGCGCTGGCCATGGAGCCGGCCGAGGCCGATACGATGGCGCGGCCGCCGCGCGATCCGGCGGCCCCGATGCTGTCGCGCTCGGCGCTGGGTCAGATCGCGCGTGACGCCGGGCTCCTGGCCGCCTCGACCCTCGGGGTTCACGGGATCGGCCTGGCGCGCTACGGCGCGGGACCGCGCGCCACCACGCTCGCCTTTTCGACGCTGACGGTGGCGCAGCTGCTCCACGCCCTGGACTATCGCTCGCGTGGGACGGCGACGTCGGGGCGCCCGGTGCTGCTGGGCGTCGTCGGCAGCACCATCGCGGCCCAGGTCCTGGCGATGGCGTTTCCACCCCTGCGGCGCCTCCTCGGTCTGGTGCCGCTGGCGTCGAGCGACTGGGCGGTCGTCGCCGGAGGCGCCATCGTGCCGTTCCTCATCAACGAGTTGGCTCACGGAGGCATCATGAAGGAGACACGACATGGCACGTGAAGCGGGACCGAAACGGCGACAACCGAAGGCATCGGCGGCGCGCCGCGCGCAGGACGCCCAGCGGGTTCAGCGGACGATCGAAGACGCGATCAACAGCGGCGAGATCATCGCCGTCGGCGTCCTCAATCTCGTGAAGAACACGATCCTCACCGCGCTCGTCGGCGTGCAGGACGTCGGGGCCGCGCTGGGCGTGGCCGGCGTCGCGGCCGTGCGCGGTTCGATCAAAGCGGCCGCCGCGATCGGCGGCGATCTGGGCGCGGTCGCGCGCGAGGCGATCCGTGGAACGGTGACGGCGGCCGAAGAGATCGGAGGGGAGCTCGGCGGCGTGGCGAGGTCGGCGGCGCGCGGTGCCGTCAACGCCACCGGCGAGGTCGGCGGCGACGTCGGGACGGCGGCGCGACGGGCCGTCGAAGGGACGGTGGCCGCCGCCCGCGAGCTCGGCGCCGACGTCGTGGGGCTGGCGCGCAGCGCCGCCGAAGGCGCGGTCGAGGCGGCCGATCACATCGGCGACACGGCCGGCCGCGCCGTGCGCGCGACCCTGTCGGGAACGGTGGCCGGAGTTCGGACGCTGGTGCGGGATGTGAGCGCTCCGGGTCCGAGGACGCGGCCTCAGCAAGCGCGGCCGCGTGGAACCCGGTCGACGACGCGGCGCGGGCGTGCGCCCGAGTCTCGTGGCACCCTGGACGCCGAAGCGAGCTGAGACGGACAAGGGGGATAGCCATGGCACGTGCGAATCGCAACAAGGCCACGACTGACAGAGGCACCGCGGGACAGATCGTGTCGGGGGCGATCGGCGCCGCCGAGGCGCTGACGGTCGGCGTCGTGCAGATGACGGGCCGCACGCTCGTCGAAACGCTGCACGCCGTCGAGGAGATCGGCAGCGAGCTGGGATCCGCGGTGGTTCGCGCGGCCCGCGGCTCGATCAAGGCCGCGGAAGACATCGGGAGCGACCTCGTCACCGTCGGCAAGGACGTCTCGCGCGGCGTCGCGTTGCCGATGCGACAGGTGGGAACCGGCATCACTCGCCTGACGTGGGGGCGCCGGGACGGTAAGGGCGAGGACGGTATGCGGAAGATGCCGGCGAAGGCGGCAGGTCGGCGCCGGCGTCGTCCGGCCGCGTGACAGCGGCGCCGCAGAGCCGGTTCGCCGACGTGCATGGCGTGCGGCTGCACTATCTGGTCGTCGGCGAGGGTGACCCGGTGGTGCTCCTGCATGGCTACGCCCAGACCAGCCACATGTGGCGCCCGCTCATGACGGAGCTCGCGAGGACCCACACCGTGATCGCGCCGGACCTGCGCGGAATCGGTCAGTCGTCGATCCCGGCCGATGGCTATACCAAGGCCGTGATGGCCCAGGACATCCACGCGCTCGTCCACAGCCTTGGCTCCCCGCGCATCAGGCTGGTTGGCCATGACATCGGACTGATGGTCGCCTACGCCTATGCGGCGCAGTATCCGAGCGAGGTGGATCGGATCGTCCTGATGGACGCCTTCTTGCCGGGCGTTGGTAACTGGCGCGACGTCTGGCTGCTGCGGGATCTCTGGCATTTTCACTTTTACGGCGAGACGCCGCTCGCGCTCGTGACCGGCCGCGAGCGCATCTATTTCGAGCATTTCTGGAACGATTTCGCCGCGGATCGAACGCGCTCGGTGCCGGAGGGCGACCGGCGCATCTACACGGACGCCTATGCCCGACCGGGCGGCATGCGCGCCGGGTTCGAGATCTTTCGCGCGTTCGAGCGGGATGCGCAGGATTTCGCCCGCTTCGCTCAAACGCCGTTACCGCTCTCATCAGCAAGATTCCGTAACCATTCGGCTGCTCGAGGCGTCGAAGAGCAGGAGAGGAGAGCACACCATGAGCACGATCACCACCAAGGACGGCACGCAAATCTATTACAAGGACTGGGGTCACGGACAGCCCGTGGTCTTCAGCCATGGCTGGCCGCTGAGCGCCGACGCCTGGGAAGACCAGATGCTGTTTCTGGGCTCCCGCGGATACCGCTGCGTCGCCCACGACCGCCGCGGCCACGGTCGCTCGAGCCAGCCGTGGAACGGCAACGACATGGACACGTACGCCGACGATGTCGCCGCGCTCGTCGAAGCGCTGGATCTGAGCCATGCGGTCCATGTCGGCCACTCCACGGGCGGCGGCGAAGTGGCGCGCTATATCGCGCGCCACGGCACGAGGCGTGTCGCCAAGGCCGTGCTGATCGACGCGATTCCGCCGCTGATGCTGAAGACGGCCGCCAATCCCGGCGGCCTGCCGATGGAGGTCTTCGACGGTCTCCGTGCCAGCATGCTGGCCGACCGCTCGCAGTTCTTCAAGGACCTCACCGTGCCGTTCTACGGCGTCAACCGACCCGGGGCGAAGGTCTCGCAGGGCCTGCGCGATTCGTTCTGGCTCCAGGGGATGCAGGCCGGCTTCAAGAACGCCTTCGACTGCATCAAAGTGTTCTCCGAGACCGACCAGACCGACGATCTCAGGAAGCTCACCGTGCCGACGCTGATCATCCACAGCGACGACGATCAGATCGTGCCGATCGGCGCCGCGGCCTACGCCGCGGCCAAGATCGCGCCAAAGGCGCAGCTCAAGGTCTATTCCGGCGCGCCGCACGGGTTGTGCAGCACCCACAAGGACCAGATCAACGCCGATCTGCTCGCGTTCCTCACGTCATGACGCCGTAAAGGAGATCTCGCCGCTTGACAGGCCGGACCGCACGGCGTAAGTCTGCGGCCAACTCAAGGAGGCCGTCATGCGGTCTGACCGTCAACGATGGATCCCGGCAGTGGTTGGCTTCTTCTTCCTCCTCCTGCTGGTCGTTCCCGCGTGGGCGGCCGATCCGGAGATCGATCAGTTGCTCCGGAGCCCGGTGGGCAAGGACTGGGTCACCAACGGCGGCAACCTCACCAACCAGCGCTATTCGACGCTGACCCAGATCAACACCACGAACGTCAAGCAGCTCAAGGGCGCCTGGATGACGCGCCTGAAGGGCTCCGGCATCGGCGGCAAGTACTCGTTCGAGGCCTCGCCCCTCGTCAAGAACGGGATCATGTACGTGATCACGGGCAACGACGACGTCTTCGCGCTGAACGCGAAGACCGGCGAGATCGTCTGGGAGTACTGGTCCGGCATCGACCAGAAGATCTCCACCATCTGCTGCGGCTGGGTCAACCGCGGACTCGCCATGGGCGAGGGGCTGCTCTACTTCGGTCAGCTCGACGCCAACGTCGTCGCGCTGGACATGAAGACCGGCAAGGTGAAGTGGAAGACGCCGATCGAGAAGTGGGAGAACGGCTACACCATCACCAGCGCGCCGCTCTA
>QHSB01000342.1 GCA_003220335.1 Candidatus Rokuibacteriota bacterium | reverse complement strand
CCCCGCTGCCGGGGTTCGACCGCTATCTGCAGTGGCCGCTCGCCCACGACCGCGTCCGCTACGTCGGCGAGCCGCTGGCGCTCGTCGTGGCCGAGGCCCGCGACGCGGCCGAGGAGGCGGCCGAGCGCGTCGTCGTGGACTACGAGCCGCTCGAGGCCGTCGTCGACCCGCGCGCGGCGCTGGCCGACCGCGTCCTCATCCACGAGGCGACCGGCACGAACCTGGCGTCGAGCTATCGCGTGTCGCGCGGCGATCCCGAGGGCGCATTCGCGTCTGCCGCGTACACGCGGCGCGAAACGTTCAGGTGTCAGCGCCACAGCGGCGTGCCGCTCGAGACCCGCGGCCTGGTGGCGACGTGGGACGCGACGTCCGGGACGCTGAGCGTGCTCGGCGCCACCAAGGTGACCTTCTTCAACCGCCGGGCGCTCGCGCGCATGCTCCGGCTCGACGAGGCCCGCATCGAGCTGATCGAGGTGGACGTCGGCGGCAGCTTCGGCGTGCGCGGCGAGTTCTATCCCGAGGATCTGCTGATCCCGCTCGCCGCCATGAAGCTCGGCCGCCCGGTGAAGTGGATCGAGGGCCGGCGCGAGAGCTTCATCGCGACGAACCACTCCCGCCAGATCGAGTGCGAGCTGGAGATCGCCGCGAGCGCGGACGGCACGATCCTGGGTTTGCGCGGCCGCCTGCTCGCCGACATGGGCGCGTACGTGCGCACGAACGGCGGCGTCGTCCCCGCCAAGGCCGCGCAGTTCCTGCCGGGCCCGTACCGCATCCCGCACTTCGCGTGCGAGGTGCAGGCGGTGCTCACCAACAAGACGCCGACCGGGACGTACCGCGGGCCGGGCCGGTTCGAGGCCAACTTCTTTCGCGAGCGCCTGCTCGACCTGATGGCCTCGGACCTGGGCCTCGATCCCGCCGAGGTCCGGCTGAAAAATCTCATCACGCCCGCGGAGCTGCCGTGGCCCATCGGCACCCTCGTGCCCTACGAGGCCTCCGGCGAGTACGACGGCGGCGACTATGGCGCCGCCCTCCGCCGCGCCCTGGAGGCGAGTGACTATGCCCGCCTCGCCAAGGACAACGGCCGCCTCATGGACGGCCGGCTGCACGGCATCGGCATTGGCTGCTTCGTCGAGTCGAGCGGGGCCGGGCCCGCGGAGACCGCGCGCATCGTCGTCCGCGGGCCCGGACGCGTGGAGCTCTACACCGGCTGCGCCTCCTCCGGCCAGGGCCACGAGACGGTCATGGCGCAGATCCTCGCCGATGCGCTCGCGATCCCCTTCGAGTGGATCCGCGTGTTCCACGGGAGCACCAACCTGGTCGCCGAGGGCTGGGGCACGTACCACAGTCGCGCCGTCGTCGTCGGCGGCAGCGCCGTCGTGGCCGCGGCGACCGCGCTGCAGGCGCAGCTGGTCGCGCTCGCCGCCACGCGCACCGGGCTCGACGCCTCGGCGCTCGAATGCCGCGGCTGCGACGTGTACAGGAGTGACGGCCGCGGCGAAGGCGCGGTGCTCACGCTCGCGAAGCTGGCGGCTCCGCTGGACGCCGTTGGAAAGTTCACGACCACGGCGCTGACGTACACGTACGGCGCGCACGTGGCCCACGTCGCGGTCGATCCCGAGACCGGGGCGACGGAAGTTCTGCGGCTGGTCACGGTCGAGGACGTCGGCCGCGCCATCAATCCCGCGCTCGTGCACGGCCAGGCGCTCGGCTCCGCCGTGCAGGGCCTGGGCGGCGCGTTCCTCGAGGAGCTGGTCTACGACGAAACGGGACAGCTGGTCAGCGGCACGCTCGCGGACTACGCGCTGCCCACCGCGGCCGATTTCCCGAGCATCGAGAGCATCACGCTGCAGGACGCGCCGTCCACGTCGAACCCGCTCGGCGCCAAGGGCGCCGGTGAGGGCGGAATCGTGGCCACCGGCGCGGCCGCCGCCAACGCCGTCGCCGCCGCGCTGGCGGCGAGCGGCGTGGTGGTCCGCGAGCTGCCGCTCTCGGCGAAGAACCTCGCCCGCTGGCTGGCCGACGCGCGATCGGCGCGATGATCGACGTTCACGCCCACTACATGCCGCGGCCGCTCGTCGAGCGGCTCCAGACGGAAGGCGCGCGCTACGGCGTGTCCGTGGTCGAGACCGAGCCCGCCTGCCACGCGCTGCACTTCGCGTATGGTCTGCGCCTGCGTCCGTTCTTCGCCAAGCTGATCGAGGAGCCGGCGCAGCGCCTCGCGAGCATGGCCGCCACCGGGATCGATCGCGAGATCCTCTCGACGTGGACCGACATGCATGCGCACGCGCTCGGGGTCGAGCAGGGCGTCGCGTGGCACCGGCTGCTGAACGAGTCGCTCGCGGCATTCGCGCAGCGCCACGGCGGCCACTTCTCGATCCTGGCGTCCGGCTACCTGCCCGACGCCGCGCGGGCGGCCCGCGAGCTGGAGCACGCGGTGAAGCAGCTCGGCGCCGTCGGCGCCGTCGCCGCCACCAACGTGGAGGGCACGAACCTCGGCGAGCTGCCGCTCGACGAGTACTGGGCCGCCGCCGTGGAGCTGGGCGTCCCCGTCTTCCTGCATCCCGCGCAGCCGACTCCCACGCCGCGCACCCGGCGCTTCGCGATGAACCAGGTCGTGCAGTACACGGTCGACACCACGCTCTGCGTCGGCTCGCTGATCGGCAGCGGCGTGCTCGACCGCTTTCCGCGCCTGGATCTGATCCTCTCGCACGGGGGCGGGACGCTGCCCTATCTCATCGGCCGCTTCGACGTCATGTTCGAGCGCAGCGACCGCGCCGCCACCGGCATCGGCGCGACGTCGCCGCCGTCTGTGTATCTCGGGCGCATGTACTACGACACGATCCTGCACGACCCCCACGCGCTCCGCTATCTGGCCGGCCGCGTCGGCGTCGAACGGCTCGTCATCGGCAGCGACGACTCGTTCCCGCCCGCTGACCGCGATCCGCTGGCGAGCCTGCGCGCGGCGGGCTTCAGCGCGGCGGAGATCCAGCGCATCGGCGAGGCCAACCCGCGCCGGCTGTTCCGCCTGCCGTGATCGTCCACCTGGTCGACGGCACGTACGAGCTGTTTCGTTACTTCCTGTCGCCGGCGGCCGCGTTCGACCGTAGCGCTCCCGAGGAGCTGCGCGCCGTGCGCGGCGTCGTCGGCTCGATTCTGGGAATGCTCGAGGGCGGCGCGACCCATGTAGGCGTGGCCACCGATCACGTGATCGAATCGTTCCGCAACGCGCTCTGGCCGCAGTACAAGACGGGCGAGGGAATGGACCCGCTGCTGTACGGCCAATTTCAGCCGCTGGAGGACGCGCTGAGCGCGCTCGGAGTGGTGGTGTGGGCGATGGTCGACTTCGAGGCCGACGACGCGCTGGCCGCGGGGGCCGCCATGGCCGCGGCCGACACGCGCGTCGAGCAGGTCGTCGTGTGCACGCCGGACAAGGACCTGGCGCAGTGCGTGCGGGGCGGCCGCGTCGTCCAGCTCGATCGGCGCACGCGCGAGCTCCGCGATGAGTCGGGGGTGGAGCAGAAATTCGGCGTCGCCCCGGCGTCCATCCCCGACTGGCTCGCGCTCGTGGGCGACAGCGCGGACGGTTACCCCGGCCTGCCCGGCTGGGGCGCGCGATCCGCCGCGACGGTGCTCGGCCGCTATCGGCACCTCGAGCACATTCCGAAGCTGGCCACGGAGTGGGACGTCTCCGTCCGCGGCGCGCTGCGGCTGGCCACGACGTTCGCCGAGCAGCGCGAGCGCGCGCTGCTGTTTCGCGAGCTGGCCACGCTGCGGACGGATGCGCCGATCGGCGTCGACGTGGACGCGCTGCGGTGGACCGGACCGCGCGCCGAGTTCGCCGCGTGGTCGGCGCGACTCGGCGCGCCGGCGCTGCATGAGCGCGCTGTGGCGCTGGCGGCGGCGCGCGTGCGGGCCTAAAGACATGGGGGGCCCCGAGATGGCCCCCCATACCCCCCAATGCTCGGGGCGCCCCGGCCAAGCCGTGGCACCCCTCGATACTCCGAGAGGCTCCTAGACCAGCACGCGCGCCGCCGCCAGCGCCACAGCGCGCTCATGCAGCGCCGGCGCGCCGAGTCGCGCCGACCACGCCGCGAACTCGGCGCGCGGTCCGGTCCACCGCAGCGCGTCCACGTCG
>QHSB01000341.1 GCA_003220335.1 Candidatus Rokuibacteriota bacterium | reverse complement strand
CCCGCCGTGCGCCTGCGCGTAGGCGTCGGCCATCGAGATGGCCACCGCCTCCTGCAGCGCGAGCACGTACCGGATGCCGGGCTCGCGCGCGAGCCCGTCCATGAGCGGCAGCTCGGTGGTGCCCGGGTTGCCGAACATGACGGAGACGCCTTCGGTCTTGAGAATTTCCAGAAATGCTTGCTTGCCGGATAGGTATGCCATGGCGGAGGGGATCATAAACCCCGCCGCGGGTTGATTCCAGCCCGGGCGCCTGCGATGCTCGGCTCGTGCCCGACCCGCCGCTGCTGCTCGCCGCGCGCCGCCGGCCGACGCCCTTCACCCCGGTGTGGCTCATGCGCCAGGCCGGACGCTACCTGCCGGAGTACCGCACGCTGCGCGCGCGTCACGCGTTCCTCGAGCTCGCCAAGACGCCGCAGACGGCGGCCGAGGTCACGCTGCAGCCGGTCGAGCGGCTCGGCGTCGACGCGGCGATCCTTTTCGCCGATATTTTGTTGATCGTCGAGCCGCTCGGCGTGGGGCTCGAGTTCGCCAAGGGCGAGGGGCCGATGATCCACCGTCCCGTGCGCAGCGAGGCCGACGTCGCCCGCCTGGCCCCGGTGGACATCGCGAGCGCGGTCGGCTTCGTGTTCGAAACCGTGCGGCTGGTGAAGCGCGCGCTGCCCCCGCACGTACCGCTCATCGGCTTCGCGGGCGCGCCGTTCACCGTCGCGTCGTACGTCGTCGAGGGCGGCGCCTCCCGCGACTATCTCGCCACCAAGCGCCTCATGCGCGAGACGCCGAACGCGTGGCATCGCCTGATGACGCTGCTCGCCGACGCCACCGCCGCGTACCTGAACGGCCAGATCGCCGCCGGCGCCGCCGTCGTGCAGCTCTTCGACTCATGGGTCGGTGCCCTCGCGCCCGACGACTACCGCGCGTTCGTGCTGCCGCACACGCGCGCGGTGATCGCGGCGCTCACGCCCGGCACGCCGGTCATCCACTTCGGTACCGGCACCGCGGGGCTGCTGCCGCTCCTGCGCGAGGCGGGCGGCGACGTGATCGGTCTCGACTGGCGCGTGGACCTCGACGCGGGCTGGCGCGCCGTCGGCGAGGACGTCGGCGTGCAGGGCAACCTCGACCCCGTCGCCCTGCTGTCGCCCCCCGCCACGTTCGAGCCCGCGGTGCGGAGCATCTTGCGGCGCGCCGCCGGCCGGCCCGGCCACATCTTCAACCTCGGCCACGGCGTGCTCGAGTCGACGCCGGTCGAGCACGTGAAGGCGCTCGTGGACATGGTCCACGCGCTCTCCGCGCGGTGAGCCCTACCTTCGGCAGAACAGGTGGGCTCGACTCGGTGCTGCTGATCGCCTTCGGCGGGCCGACGGGACCGGCGGAGATCCGGCCGTTCCTCGACAACGTCACGCGCGGGCGCGACATTCCGCGCGAGCGGCTCGAGGAGGTGGCACGGCATTACGAGGCCATGCCGGGCGGGCGCTCGCCGCTCCACGCGCTGACGGAGGCGCAGGCGGCGGGGCTGCGGGCCGCGCTCGCGCGGGCGGATGGCCCGCTGCCGGTCTACGTGGGGATGCGCCACTGGCATCCGCACCTGTCCGAGACGCTGGAGCGGATGGCGCGCGACGGCCGACGCCGCGCGCTCGGCCTGATTCTCTCCGCGTTCCGCTGCGAGGCGTCGTGGGAGCGCTACATGGCCGACGTGACCGCCGCCCGCGCCGGCGTGGCCGCGGCGCCCGAGATCGTGTACGCGCCGCCCTGGTTCGAACATGAGCGCTTCGTCGCCGCCGTCGCCGACCGCGTGCGCACCGCCTTCGCGGAGGTGCCGGAGGGCGAGCGCCATCGCACGCCGCTCGTCTTCACCGCCCATTCGATTCCGCGCGCGATGGCGGAGACCTCGCCCTACGTGGCGGATTTCACGGCGGCCGCCGCCGCCGTCGCGCGCCGTCTTGGCCACCCGCGCTGGTCGCTCGCCTATCAGAGCCGCAGCGGCAGCCCGCGCGATCCCTGGCTCGAGCCCGACGTCGTCGAGACCATCCGCGACCTCGCGAAGGCCGGCGAGCGCCGGGTGGTCCTGTCGCCGATCGGCTTCGTCGCCGACCACGTCGAGGTGCTCTACGACCTCGACACCGAGGCCCGCGCGATCGCCGCGCAGCACGGCCTCGCATACCATCGCGCGGCGGCCGTGAACGATCACCCCGAGTTCGTCGAGATGCTCGCCGAATTGGTGCGAGAGGCCGCGTGAAACTGGTCGTGGTCGGCGGCGGCGTGACCGCGCTCGCCGCGGCCCACCGCGCGGTCGAGCTGGCGCGCGAGCGCGGCGTGGACCTCGACCTGCGCGTCGTCGAGGCGCGCCGCCGCCTCGGCGGCACCATCGTCACCGAGCGCGCCGACGGCTTCCTGCTCGAGGGCGGGCCCGACTCGTTCCTTTCCGAAAAGCCCTGGGCGCTCGCGCTCTGTCGCCGGCTCGGCATCGAGGCGCAGCTGGTGCGCACCGACGACCGTTTCCGCAGGGTCTTCGTCTGGTTCCGCGGACGGCTGCATCCGCTGCCCGACGGCTTTCAGCTGCTCGCACCGACGCGGCTGGCGCCGTTCGCGACGTCGTCACTCTTCTCCTGGCGCGGCAAGGCGCGCATGGTGCTCGACCTGGTTTTGCCGCGCGGCGGCGGCGCGCTGGCCGGCGGCGACGACGAGAGCCTCGGCGCCTTCGTGCGCCGCCGGCTCGGCGCCGAGGCGCTCGAGCGCGTCGCTCAGCCGCTGGTCGCGGGCATTTATACCGCCGATCCCGAGGAGCTCAGCGTGGCGGCGACGCTGCCGCGCTTCGTCGAGCTCGAGCGCCGCCACCGCTCGGTGATCCTCGGCCTGCGTCGCGGGCTCGCGCAGGCGCGAGAACCCGGGACGAGCGGCGCGCGCTTCAGCCTCTTCGTCACGTTCGCCGACGGCATGGAGACGCTCGTCACCACGCTCGCCGACCGGCTGCCGGACAGCGCGGTCGTGCTCGGCCAGCGCGTGGCCGCCGTCGAGCGCGAGGGCGCCCGCTGGCGGGTGGCGAGCGCCGACGGCGTCCGCTTCGACGCCGAGCGCGTGATCCTCGCCGCCGAGGCGCACGTCTCCGCGCGGCTGCTGCGTTACGTCGACCCCGCGCTGGCCACGCTGCTCGGTGAGATCGAGTACGCGGGGGCGGCGACGATCTCGCTCGGCTTTCGGCGTGCCGACGTGCCCCATCCGCTCGACGGATTCGGCTTCGTGGTCCCGCGCAGCGAGGGCAAGGCGCTCCTGGCCGGCACGTTCTCGAGCGTGAAGTACCCGGGGCGCGCGCCGGCGAACCACGTGCTGGTCCGCTGCTTCATGGGCGGCGCGCTGAACGCCGCCGTCCTGCGCGAGGACGACGCGAGCCTCGTCGCGCGCGCCCGCCGCGAGCTGGGGGAGGCGCTCGGCGTCAGCGCCGAGCCGGTGCTGGTGCGCGCGTCGCGCTGGGCGGCGTCGATGCCACAGTACCGCGTCGGTCATCTGGCGCGCGTCGAGACGATCGAGCGCCGCGCCGCCGCGCTGCCGGGGCTGCACCTCGCCGGCGCCGCCTATCGTGGCGTCGGCATCGCCGACTGCGTACGCTCCGGCGAGGCCGCCGCCGAAGCCGCGTTGGGCTAGACGAGGTCTATCGCGCCCGTTTTCCGCAGCGCTTCGATCTTCTGCGCGTCGTAGCCGAGCAGGTCGCTCAGCACCTCGCGCGTGTGCTCACCGGGACGGTACGGCGCGGGCCCGGTGGGCATCGGACGGCGCCCGTCCACCATGAACGGCACGCCGGTCACGCGCACACCCTCGCGCGCGGGATGCGGGACGGCGGGAAAGAACTCGCGCTCGGCGAGATGGGGATGCGCGACGACCTCGGCCGGCGTCAGCACCGGCGCCGCCGGGATCCGCGCCGCCGCGCACGCCTCCAGCGCGGCCTTCGCGGACGAGAACGTGTCGATCCAGGCGACGATGAACGGCCGCAGCTCGGCCCAGTGCTGGCGCCGCGCCAGCGGGGTGGCGAAGCGTGCCGTTGAGCATCGCGCCGTACGTGATGTCCTCGGCGGCGACGAGGCATTCCAGCATCGAGACGTCGAGGTGCGCGCCGCGACCGGTGCGTCCGCGGCGCAGGAGGGCGGCGCAGATGGCACCGAAGGCGTGCGTGCCGGCGAGCACGTCGGCCGCCTGCAGATAGCTCACCCGCGGCTCGGCGTCGGCGTTGCGCTCGAGGTGCATGAGCCCGGACACCGCGCTGATGATGTGCGCGAAGGCCTGCAGCGCCCGCCACGGCCCCGTCTGCCCGAAGCCCGAGATCGAGCAGTAGACGAGGTCCGGCTTCACCGCCGACAGCGTGGCGTGGTCGCAGCCCAGGCGGGCCACCACCCCGGGCACGAAGTTCTCGACGACGACGTCGCTCCGGCGAGCGAGATCGAGCACGACGGGACGCGCCTCGGGCTTGGTGAGATCCAGCGCGACGCTGCGCTTGCCGACGTTGATGCGCACGAAGTACGTCGCCTGGTCCTCGCGCCCGGGCTCGAGCTGGACGTAGCCGCGGCGGGTGTCGTCGCCCTCGCGCCGCTCGATCTTGAGGACGTCGGCGCCGAGGTCGGCGAGCAGGCGCGTGCAGTACGGGCCCGCCAGCACGCGGGTGAAGTCGAGCACGGTGACGCCGGCCAGTGGGCCGTCGGGAGTGATCACGGCCGCCTAGTCTACACGCGATGGCCGGCCGGCCGATGCGGTCGTCGGCACCCCGCCGGACCTTTTCTTCCGGCAGCGCGTCGAGTAGTGTAACGGCCGATGCCGACCATTCCCGCCGCCGACCTCGAGCGACTCGCCGCCGACATCTTCGCCGCGCGCGACGTGCCGCGCGACGACGCGGAGTGGATCGCGACACTGCTCGTGCGCGCCAACCTGCGCGGCCACGACTCCCACGGCGTCATCCGCGTGCCGCAGTACTGCGCGGCCCTGAAGAGCGGGCACCTGAACCCGGCCCCCAAGATCCAGTTCGCCGTCGACACACCGACGATCGCGGTGCTCGACGGCGACCACGGCTTCGGTCAGGTCGTCGCGCGGCGCGGGACCACGCTGGCCATCGAGCGCGGCCGTGTGCACGGACTGGCGGCGGTGGCGCTGCGCCGCACGAGCCACGTGGGCCGGCTCGCCGACTACGCCGAGGCGATGGCGGCCGCGGGCCTGGTCGGGATGCTCTGGGCCAACGCCAAGAGCGGCCTCAACGTGGCGCCGTGGGGCGGCAGCGGCAAGCGGCTCGGCACGAACCCCCACGCCATTGCCATTCCCGGTCCCGGCGGCGCCGTCGCGATGTCGCACGACTTCGCCTCCAGCGTGTGGGCCGAGGGCAAGCTGCGCGTGAAGTTCAACCGCGGCGAGAAGGTGCCGCCGGGGATCATGCTGAACGCGCGCGGCGAGCCGTCGACGGATCCCAGGGAGTTCTACGGCGACCCCCCGGGCTCGCTGCTGACGGCCGGCGCGCACAAGGGCTACGGGCTCTCGCTCGCCATCGAGATCCTCGGCGGCATCCTGTCGGGCACGGGCGGGGCCAGCGCGGAGAAGGGCAAGTTCGCGAACGGCACGCTCATCGTCGCGCTCGATCCCGCGCGCTTCCTGCCGCCGGCCGAATTCCACGCGCAGGTGGCCGCGCTGTTCGGGTGGGTCCGCGGCGCCTCGCCCGCGGCCGGCGCCTCCGAGATCCTCGTGCCCGGCGAGCCGGAGGCGCGCACCGAGCGCGCGCGCCGCGCCGAGGGCATTCCCGTCGAGGAGGAGACGTGGCGGCAGATCACCGCCTGCGCGACCGAGGCCGGCCTTCATGCTTGAGGTGGTCACGATGAAGGAGATCGACGCGATCTTCGCGGTGACCGACGCGCTCGGCATCCACCGCGAGTCGCTCGTCATCCCGCTCGGCCCGGCCGCGCCCGGTCGCGTGCGCCGGCTGCCGAACGGCAAGCTCGAGATCACCGTCGAGGCCGCGCGTCCCCTCGACGAGTGGCTCGCGGAGCTCCCCGCGCTGATCGCCGCCGTGAGGTGAGCCTCCGCCGCGAGCTCGGCGTGCTGCCGCTCGCCGCCATCGTCTTCTTCAATGTGAGCGGCGGCCCCTATGGCATCGAGGACACGGTGCCGTCGTTCGGTCCCGGCCTCACCCTCGTTCTCCTCGTCCTCACGCCGCTGCTCTGGAGCCTGCCCGTTTCGCTCGCCATGGCGGAGCTGGCCTCCGCCATGCCCGACGAGGGAGGCTATGTGACGTGGACGACGCGCGCCTTCGGGCCGTTCTGGGGCTTCCAGGTCGGCTGGTGGTCGTGGCTCGACAGCTTCGTCGACGTCGCCGTCTATCCGGCGCTCTTCGTCGAGTACCTGCGCTACTGGCATCCGACCATGGCGCCGCTCGAGCGCTGGCTCCTTGCGGTGGTGTTCATCGCCGTCCTGACGACGCTGAACCTGCTCGGCGTGCGGCCGACGGGCCGTGCCGCCGTCGCGCTCTCGGCCGCCGCGCTGGCGCCGGTCGCGCTGCTGGTGGCGGTCGGGCTGCCGCGCGTGGCGACGGCGCCGTGGACGCCGTTCACGCTCGAGGGCCACACACTGGCGGGCGGCCTCGGGCTCGGCCTCGCGGGCGTGATGTGGAACTACGCCGGGTGGGACACGCCCTCCACCGTACTCGGCGAGACGCACGCGCCGGGGCGCGCGTTCCGCCGCGCCCTGCTCCTGGCGGTGCCGCTCGTGGCCGTGTCGTACCTGCTCCCGGTCGGCGTGGTGCTCGCGAGCGGCCTCGCCGACTGGACGACGTGGACCACCGGCGCGCTGCCCGCGCTGGCGGCGCGCGTCGGCGGCGCGTGGCTGGGCCACGTGGTGGCCGCCGGCGCCGTGCTCAGCGCGGCCGGCCTCTTCATGGCGCTGCTGCTCACGAACTCGCGCGTGCCCTACGTGCTCGCGCGCGAGGGCGCGCTGCCGCGCGCCTTCGGCGTCCTGCACCCGCGCTTCGGCACGCCGTGGCTCGCGGTGCTGGTGTCGTCGGCGGCCTACGCCGCGTGCGCCGTCTTCTCGTTCAAGGAGCTCATCGTCCTCAACGTGTGGCTCTACTCGCTGGCGCTCCTCGTCGAGCTCGCCGCGTTCCTCTCGCTGCGCGCCGCGGCGCCGGGGCTGCCGCGACCGTGGCGCGTGCCCGGTGGCTGGACCGGCGCGCTCGCGGTGACGGTGCTGCCCGCGCTCTTCGCGCTGGGGGCGATGGCCACGGCGGGCTGGGGCAACACGCTCGCCGGCATCGGCGTGGCGCTCACCGGCCCCGTCGTCTGGTGGCTCGCGCGCGTGGCAGGTTCTCGTCGATGACGTCGGCGAGACTCGCCAGCGTGGGCAGCGAGTAGACGTAGGTCTTCCAGGCCAGCGCCACGTGGTCGGCGCGCTCGCCAGGGGTCGCGACCGCATAGACGCGCACGTCGACGTTGGGGCCCGCGCCCCAGCAGCCGCCCGCGCAGCCGTCGCGCACGTGTACGCGATCGTCGAGTCCGCGCCGCGCCACGAGCGCGCGCAGCGCGGCGAGCACGCCCGCCGCGTCCAGGCGCGCCGCGCGACCGCCGCGCTCGACCGGCAGGACGACGGCGCCGCGCTCGCGCGGGCAGACGGTGACGACGAGCCGTCTTTCTACGTGGGGGGCCCCGACATGGCCCCCCACACCCCCCGACGCTCGTCGCGCCCCGAATGAATCGTGGCGCTCCTCGATCACGCGCGTCGTGAACGCGGCCCCGACATGGCCTCCCACACCCCCCGACGCTCGGGGCGCCCCGAATGAATCGTGGCGCTCCTCGATCACGCGCGTCGTGACCGGGGCCCCGACATGGCCGCCCCCCACACCCCCCGACGCTCGGACGCGCCCCAGCGGAGCCGTGGCGCGCCTCGGGGTCGCCACAGGATGTCTCATCGGCGGGCCGCGGCCAGGGCCGCCGCGAGGCGGACGGCGGCGTCGACGGGCGCGCCGCCGGACTCGCGCCACTGCGCGCGCAGTCCGGTGCGCGCCAGCGCGCTACGCACACCCGCCGCGAACCAGCGATCGCCCATCACGCTCCCCGCGCCGCCGACGACCACGGGCGGCGGCAGACGCAGCGCGCGCGCCACCGCCGCCGTCTGCGCGGCGAGGTGCGCCTGCGCGGCGCTGACGATGCGGCGCGCGACGCGGTCGCCCCGTCGCGCGCGGCCCACGACGCGCGGGGCGAGCGCGGCCACGGCACTCACCGCGTGCGGCGCCGTCGCGAAGCGGCGCCGCGCGCGCTCGTCGGCGGTCGCGCGCAGCCACTCGCGGCCGATCCAGAACGCCGAGCCCTCGTCGCCGAGCAGCGGTCCGAGCCCACCCCCGCGCGCCCAGCGCCCGCGCGCGTCGCGGCCGAGCGCGATGGAGCCGGTGCCGGACAGCACCAGCACGCCGCACTCGGCACCCAGCATCGCGTGCCACGCGGCTTCCACGTCGGCGATGACACTCACGCGCCGCGCCAGGCCTGTCAGCCGCCGCCGCAGCGCGCGTCGCTCGGGCGGCAGCCAGACGCCGCGCGCGGCGACGACGAGGGCGTCCACGCGCGGGCGCGTCCAGCCTCGGCGCCGCCAGAGGCTGTGCAAGAAAGTCGCGAGTTCCGGCACGGCGCTCGCCGATTGCGTAAGCGCGGCAATCGGGCGCGAGTCGGCCTGCGCGCGGACGCGCACCCAGGTGCCGCCCGCGTCCACGCCGACGATGATTCCTCCCGCACGGTGTTCGCTCCGAGCCATGGCTGGCGGTGACGGTCATTATCCGCCGTCCCCGGCCGCGGGGCGAGCGGCGCGCCATCGAACGGTCGCCGGACGCCGGCCCTGGCATGGGGGATGCTCCCGTCTCCGCGGGACGGATGGCCATGGGCAAAGCAGTGGCGGCCTGGCTGAGCCTCTCGACCGGCCGCGCACCGAGATGCGTCGCGCCGAAATCCGGAGAATCGCCGCCGAGCTCTTCGACTTCGACGAGATGGCGCGACGCACCCTCACCCGTCACTGGAACAGCCGAACGCCCGAGGAGCAGGCCGAGTTCGTGCGCCTGTTCACCGATCTCCTCGAGCGGTCCTACGTCGCCCGCATCGAGCCGTTCTCCGGCGAGCGCATCCTTTATCCCGCCGAGAGCGTGGACGGCCGCTACGCGACGGTACGCAGCAAGATCGTGACCCGCCGCCACGCCGAGATCGCGGTGGACTACCGGCTGCTGCTGCGCGACGGCCGCTGGCGGGCCTACGACGTGCTGGTGGACGGCGTGTCGTTCGTGGCGACGTTCCGCAGCGCGTTCGGGCGCATCATCCAGCAGTCGTCGTACGCCGGACTCGTGGACAAGCTCCGCAGGCGGGCCGTGCATACCGACCTCGAGCTTACGGCCACCGTCCGGTAACCGACGAGCGGGCCCCATGTAAAATAGCCCGGTGTCGCCGGCCCCCTCGCTGACCTGGCCCGATTACACCGTCCTCGTCGTCTCGCTCGTGGTCCTCGTCGCGATCGGCGTCGCATTCACCGGACGGCAGCGCGACACCACCGACTTCTTCCTCGCGCGCCGCCGGGTGCCGTGGTGGGCGGCGTGCCTGTCGTTCCTCGCCACCGAGATCAGCGCCGTCACCATCATCTCGGTCCCCGCCACCGCCTACAGCGAGAACTGGGAGTACGTGCAGTTCTTCATCGGGTCCAGCCTGGCCAAGCTGGCCGTCGCCTTCCTGTTCATCCCGGCCTTCTACCGGCACGACGTCACGACCATCTACGAGTTCCTGCGCGATCGCTTCGGCCGCGCCACGCAGGTGACCGGCTCGCTCTTCTTCTTCCTCACGCGCCTGACCGGCTCGGGCGCGCGGCTCACGGCCACCGCCATCGCCGTCTCGCTGCTGGTCGGCTGGCGGATCGAGACGACGATCGTGGTGACGGTGGTGGTGTCCATCGCCTACATCGCCACCGGTGGCGTCGCGGCCGTCGTGTGGACGAACGTGTTCCAGGCGCTGATGTTCCTCGTGGCCGGCGCGGCGACGCTGGCGTTTCTCGTCTCCCAGATCGACGGCGGCGCGACCGCGATCGCGCAGCTCGCGGAGGCGGCCGGCCGGTTGCGCGTCATCGACTGGGGTCCCGCTCCGGGCGCGCCCGACTTCTGGGCGCGGCTGGCCGCCGATCCGAACATCGTCTGGGTGGCGGTGCTGAACGGCTTCATCGGCTCGATGGCCGCCTTCGGGACCGATCACGACCTCATGCAGCGGCTGCTCACCGTCGAGACGCGGGGCGAGAGTCAGCGCACCCTCGCGCTGACGCCGCTGGCGACGCTGCTGACGCTGGCTATCTACCTGAGCCTCGGGGCGGGCCTCTTCGCCTTCTATGCGCAGCACGGGACACCGGCGATCGCGCGCAACGACGAGGTGCTGCCGTACTTCGTCGGCCACACCATGCCGGCGGTGCTGCGCGGCCTGATGCTCTCCGCCATCGTGCTCGCGTCGATCGACTCGCCGCTGGGCTCGCTCTCCGCGTCGTTCGTCACCGACATCTACCGGCCGCTCCTGGCGCGCGGGCGCTCCGAGACGCACTACCTCCGGGTCTCGCGCGCGTGCGTGGTCGTCTTCGGGATCGTGCTCGGGATCATCGCGTGGATCTTTCTCGGTTGGCGCCAGCAGATCCTCTGGCTCGTGTTCAAGATCGCGGGCGTCCCGTTCGGCTCCCTGCTCGGCGTGTTCCTGCTTGGGCTGCTCTCGCGCCGCCGCGTGGCCGACGTCGCCAACGTGGTCTCCATGGTGGTGATGACGCTGATCAACCTCGCGCTGCTCTACCTCTCGGAGACGGGCCGCATCGACTTCCCGTGGTCGTGGCTCGTCATCGTCGGCACCGCGGGCACCATCGCCCTCTCGCTCGCGCTGACGCCGGTCCTGAGCCGACGCCGGTGAACGTTGGGGTTTGGGGGGCCATTTCGGGGCCCCCCTACGGATAGGTGAGGCGCGCGACCACGGCGTCGAGCTGGCAGCGCCGCCAGCCGAAGGCCGTGATGCCCAGCACGCCGGGCGCGAGCAGCGCGGCGTCGTAGGGATCGCGCAGCAGCACGACGGCCAGATGCCGCGCGCGCGCCTGCACCGCGTCGAGCAGCGCGCGGTTGGACGGGTAGAGGTGGGCGTCGTAGAGGAACAGCACGGTGGCGTCGGCGGCCGCCGCGCGGGCGGCCGCCTCCTCGATCTCCGTCGCCGACGGCTCGATCCCGACGATGCGCGGCTCCGGCGTCACGCCCGCGGGCGCGAACGCGGCGCGCACCCAGCCGGTCTCATCGCACACCTCCGGCTCGATCGTGATGCGCGCGGCAAGCTCGGAGAAGCGCGGGAAGACCACGAGCACGCGCCCGTTGAGCGCACGGGCGAACGCCGCGCGGCCCGGCGTGAGCTCGCTGACCGCCCGGCTCGCCATGGCCATGGCCAGCGGCGCGCCGTCGCGCTCGGGCGCGGGCCGCCCGCCCTCCGCGCGCGCGCTGCGCCGGTGGCGCAGCGCGCGCACGCGGGCGGCCGCCGCCTCGAGCCCCGCGCGCGGCAGCCGACCGGAGCGGTACGCCTCCGCGAGCGCCGTCGCCGCGGCGCGCTGTGCCGGCTCCGTGTGGCAGACGAGCAGGAGGTCGTGGCCGGCCGCAGCCGCGCGCACCGTGGCTTCGCCGATCGGGCACGTCTCGGAGACGGCGCCCATCTCGAGGTCGTCGGAGACGATCACGCCGCGAAAGCCGACCTCGCCGCGCAGGTACTCGTCGACGATCCGCCGCGAGAACGTCGCCGGCACGCCGGACGGATCGAGACGCGGGTAGACGGGGTGCGACGTCATCACGCATTCGACACCCGCGGCGATGGCCTCG
>QHSB01000340.1 GCA_003220335.1 Candidatus Rokuibacteriota bacterium | reverse complement strand
TCGGGCGTGTGGGCGCCGAGGAACACGGCGCCGGCGTGGCGCACGCGCGGCAGCAGGGCGGCGGGGACGGCGACCATCAGCTCGAGGTGCTCGGGAGCCAGGCGGTTGGCGATCTCGACGGCGCGCTCGAGGCTCTCGGCCAGGATCAGCGCGCCGTGGTCGCGCAGCGCGGCGGCGGCGATCTCGCGCCGCGGCAGCGCGTCGAGCCGCGCGGCCAGCGCCTTCTCCACGCGCGGCATCAGCGCCGCCGCATCGGTGATCAACACGGCCCGCGCCATCGGATCATGCTCCGCCTGGGCGAGCAGGTCGGCGGCGATCCAGTCGGGATCGGCGGCCGCATCCGCGACGACGACGACCTCGCTCGGCCCCGCCATCATGTCGATGCCGACCACGCCGAAGACGCGCGTCTTGGCCAGCGCGACGTAGATGTTGCCCGGGCCGACGATCTTGTCGACGCGGCGAATGGTCCGAGTTCCATACGCAAGCGCGGCCACCGCCTGGGCGCCCCCGACGCGCCAGGCCTCGGTGACGCCGGCCACGCGCGCGGCCGCGAGCACCACCGCATTCACGCCGCCGTCGGCTCCCGGCGGGGTGACCAGGACGATCTCTTTGACGCCGGCCACCCGCGCGGGCACCGCCGTCATCAGCACCGTCGACGGGTAGGCGGCGCGGCCGCCGGGGATGTAGATGCCGACGCGGTCGAGCGGGCGGACTTCCTGGCCGAGGCTCGAGCCGTGCTCGTCGGTGAGCCGCCACGACTTCGGCATCGCGGCCGCGTGGTAGCGCTCGATCCGCTCGGCGGCGTAGTCGAGCGCCGCCCGCGCCGCGGGCTCGAGCGCGCGCAGCGCCGCGTCCAGCCCGGCGGCGGAGATCGCCAGCGCCGGCACGGAGGCGGCGGCGTAGCCGTCGAACTTGGCCGTGTACTCGAGCACGGCGGCGTCGCCGCGCGCGCGGACGCCCGCGAGGATCTCGTCCACGGCGGCCGAGACGTCGGCCGCCACCTGCGAGGGCGGGCGCTCGAGCGCGCCCACGACCGCGTCCACGCCGAGCGCGCGCGCGTCGAGCGTGCGGATCATCGCGACACCGTCACGCGCGCGCGCATGTCGTCGATCAGCCGCGTGACGGCGGCGTGCTCGGTCTTCATCGCGGCGCGGTTGACGATCACCCGCGCGGTGGAGCGCGTGATCTCGGCGACCTCCACCAGCCCGTTCGCGCGCAGCGTCTCGCCCGACTGCACGAGGTCCACGATCCGCTCGGCGAGGCCGACCAGCGGCGCCAGCTCGATGGAGCCGTCGAGCCGTACGATCTCCACCTGGATGCCGCGCGCCGAGAAGTATTCCTCGGTGAGGCGCGGATACTTGGTGGCCACGCGGACCCACGACCACTTGGCCGGGTCGTCGCGCTCCCAGAGCGCGCGCGGCTCCGCCACCACGAGCCGACAGAAGCCGAAGCCGAGGTCGAGCGGCTCGTACACGTCGGGCTCCTGCTCGAGCAGGATGTCCTTGCCCACCACGCCGAGGTCGGCGGCGCCGTAGATGACGTAGGCCGGCACGTCGGCAGGCTTGAGGAGCAGGACCTCGAGGTCGCGGCCGGCGTCGCGGAAGATCAGCTTGCGCGAGTCGGGATCGATCCCGCTCACGCCCAGCTCGCGGAGCAGGTCGAGCGCGGGGTCGAGCAGGCGACCCTTGGGCAGCGCGAGCGTCAGCCCGTTCTTCATCGCATTTTCCCCGCGACGAAGCGCTCGACGCCCGCCAGATCGCGCCGCGTCTCGACCACGCCGAAGCCGGCCTTCTCCATGAGGGCCACCACCGCGCGCACCTGCTCGTCGCCGGAGGTCTCCAGCACGAGCGCGCCGCCGGGTACCAGACGCTGCGGCGCCTCGGCCACGATGCGACGGATCACCCTCAGTCCGTCCGGGCCGCCGTCCAGGGCGCCGCGCGGATCGTATTGACGGACCTCCGGGGCCAGGGCCGCGATGAGGCTCGTCGGCAGGTAGGGCGGGTTGGACACGATGACGCTGGCGCGCCGCTCCCCCAGGGCCGCGAACAGCTCGGAGACCTCGACCCTCACGCGCTCCGAGAGCCCGAGCCCGGCGACGTTCTCGCGCGCCAGCATCGCGGCGCGGGGGGACGCGTCGAGCGCGATCACCTCGGCGTCGGGGCGCTCCGACGCGATCGCGCAGGCGATACAGCCCGTCCCGGTCCCCAGATCGATGGCGAGCGGCCGCCGAGCGTCGCGCGGAAGCAGGTCCAGCGCCCACTCGGCGAGAAGCTCCGTCTCGGGACGCGGCACCATGGCGTCCGCGGTGACCCTCACCGTGATGTGCCGGAACGGTTGGCTGCCGAGGATGTGCTGCAGCGGCTCGCGCTTCATGCGCCGACGCAACGCGGACACGTACCAGCCGGCCTCCGGCGCCTCCAGCGTCCGCTGAAGCTCGGCGCGTAGCGCGCCGAGCGTCACACGCAGCGCGCCGGCCAGCAGCCACTCGGCATCCACCGGCGCGCTCTCGACGCCCGCGCGCCGCAGCGCCTCGGCGCCGACGGCGAGCGCCGTCTGCACGCTCGGCCGCGAGTCGATCAGCGCGTCCGGATCCATCGGGCGGCTCACGACTCGACCTTCTGCAGCCGCTCGGCCTGCTCGGCCGCCGTCAGCCCGTCGATGATCTCGTCGAGATCGCCCTCCAGGACCGTGGGCAGTCGATACAGCGTCAGCCCGATCCGGTGGTCGGTCACGCGGCCCTCGCGGAAGTTGTAGGTGCGAATCCGCTCGCTCCGCTCGCCGGTGCCGACCTGCGACTTGCGGTCGGCGGCCATGGCCGCCTGCTGCTCCTCCTGCGCGCGCTCCAGCAGGCGGGCCTTCAGCACGCGCATCGCCTTCGCACGGTTCTTGATCTGCGAGCGCTCGTCCTGGCACGTCACGACGAGCCCGGTCGGGATGTGCGTGATGCGCACCGCGGAGTCGGTGGTGTTGACGCCCTGACCGCCGGGGCCCGACGAGCGATAGACGTCCACGCGCAGATCCTTCTCCTCCACCCGCACGTCCACGTCCTCGGCCTCCGGCAGCACGGCCACCGTCACGGTGGAGGTGTGGATGCGGCCGCTCGCCTCGGTGACCGGCACGCGCTGCACGCGGTGGACGCCGCGCTCGAACTTGAGCCGGCTCCACGCGCCGCGGCCCTGCACGAACAGGATGACGTCCTTGAGACCGCCGACGCCGGTGGGACTGGAGTCCATCAGCTCCACCTTCCAGCGCTGCGCCTCCGCGTACTTGGTGTACATGCGCGCGAGCTCGGCGGCGAACAGCGCCGCCTCGTCGCCGCCGGCGCCGGCGCGGATCTCGAGGAAGACGTTCTTGTCGTCGTTGCGATCCTTGGGGAGGACGAGCTTCTTCAGCTCGTCTTCGAGCGCGGTCTGGCGCGCGGACAGCTCGTCGATCTCGGTCTGCGCCAGCTCGGCCAGCTCGCGATCGCCGCCCTCGGCCAGGATGTGCCGGGCCTCGCCGAGCCGCTTGAGGACGTCCTTGTACTCGGCGAACTTCTCGACGACCTCCTGAATGTCGGCGTGCTCTTTGCGCAGGCGTGCGTACTCGGCCTGCTGGCCAAAGATCGAGGGGTCGGCGAGTGCGCGCTCGATCTGATGCGAGCGCTCTTCGATCTGGCGGAGCTTATCGAACAACATGGCTTAGCTCCGCACGGCGGAGATGGTACTGGGGGGTCTGGGGGGCCATGGCGGGGCCCCCCACGTGATTATTGAGCGGCCGCGGGCTGCCGCTTGTACTTGCGCTGGAAGCGCTCGACACGGCCGGCCGTATCCATGAGCTTCTGCTTGCCCGTGAAGAACGGATGGCACTTCGAGCACACTTCGACGTGGATGTTCGACCGCGTGGAGCGCGTCTTGACGACCTCGCCGCACGCGCAAGTGATCGTGGTGTCGACGTAATCCGGATGAATACCCACCTTCACGGCTCAACCCTCCCTCAGGAAGCCTAACGATACCAGCGACGCCTCGGAAATGCAAAAAGCGCGCGCCTTTAGTCAACCTTGAGATGTCGATCGCGAGGAACAGGATGCCGACTGGTTCTCGGCGACAAGAGCATTCGCCGCGTTCGAGCGCGGGCTTTGCCCGCGCCATCGTGCTCGGGGGGAGGTAGGGAGGAGCGCGCCGCTAGGCGCGCGACGGTCGTCGGCCGGGGAGTCCGAGGGGGCGTTAGCCCCCTCGCTTAAGAACCGGCGCAGCCCCCCTCCGAGTTGCTCTACCCCATCGAATGCATCGAGGCGAGGAATTCCTTGTTGGACTTGGTGAGCTTGAGCT
>QHSB01000339.1 GCA_003220335.1 Candidatus Rokuibacteriota bacterium | reverse complement strand
GGGGCTGCGCGCGGTCGTGGTCGTCGGCAGCCGGGGGCTGCCAGGCACCCACGACTTCGACGAGCTGCTCGCCGCCGCCAAGCCCACCTGCGAGCCGGCACGCACGCTCGCGGAGGACATCTGCTACTGGGGCTACACCTCGGGCTCCACCGGCACGCCGAAGGCCGCCGTTCACTCGCACGCGCATTTCCTGGCGGCCGCCGATCTCGTCGGCGTCGGCGTGTTCGGCCTCGAGGCCGACGACCTCGTGTTCTCCGCCTCGAAGATGTTCTTCGCGTTCGGCCTCGGCAACAGCCTCTATTTCCCGGCGCGGGTGGGCGGCGCCTCCGTGCTGGTGCCGGAGCGGATCGACGCCGAGCGCGCCTTCGAGGTGATCGCGGGCGAGCGGCCCACGGTCTTCTTCACGGTGCCAACGCTCTACGCGCGCATGCTGGCGATCGACGACGCCGAGCGTCGCTGGGACCTCTCGTCGCTCCGTTACTGCGTGTCGTCCGGCGAGGCGCTGCCGCCGTCCATCTTCGACGCGTGGGCCGAGCGCTTCGGGCTGGAGCTGGTGGAGGTCGTCGGCTCGACGGAGGCGCTGCACGACTTCATCGCCAACACGCCGGGCGCCGGGCGCCGCGGCGCCGCCGGTCGTCTCGTGCCGGGCTTCGAGGCGCGGCTGCTGGACGATGCAGGAGCGCCGGTGGGCGACGGCGTCGTCGGCCACTTGCTGATCAAGGGACCGACGACGTCGCCCTATTACTGGAACCGGCTCGAGCGCACGCGTGCGACCATGCACGGGCCCTGGCTGAGCACGGGCGACATGTTCGCGCGCGACGCCGAGGGTGTCTTCACCTTCGCCGGTCGCGCCGACGACATGCTCAAGGTCGCCGGCACGTGGGTCTCGCCGGCGGAGATCGAGGCCGCGCTGGTCGAGCACCCCGGCGTGCTGGAGGCGGGCGTCGTCGGCGTGCCCGACGGCGATGGGCTGACGCGGCCGCATGCGGTCGTCGTGCTCAAGGAGGGCTGGATCGCCTCGCCCGATCTCGCCGCGACCCTGACGGAGTTCGTGCGGCGCCGTGCCGGCGGTCACCGCGCGCCGGCGACGCTGGTGTTCGCCGACGAGCTGCCGAAGACGGTGACGGGCAAGGTCCAGCGGTTCCGGCTGAGGCCGACCTAGGGTGCGCGTCGTCGTCGAGCGTGTCTCGAAGGTGTACGGCGACCGCGCCGGCCACGCGGTGCGCGCGCTGGACGGCATCGACCTCGCCGTGGACACCGAGGAGTTCGTGGCGGTGCTCGGCCCCTCCGGATGCGGCAAGTCCACGCTCCTCAACCTGATCGCGGGACTGCTGACGCCCACCGAGGGCGCCATCTGGCTCGACGGCGAATTGCCGCCAGGCCGCGCGGCCACCGCGATGGTCTTCCAGGAGTTCGCGCTCTTCCCGTGGCGCACCGTGCAGGCCAACGTCGAGTTCGGCCTGGAGGAGATGGGCGTGAGCCGCGACGAGCGCGCCCGGCGCGCGCGGCGCTTCCTCGACATGACCGGGCTCGCGGGGTTCGAGACGAAGTACCCACACGAGCTGTCGGGCGGCATGCGCCAGCGTGTGGGGATCGCGCGCGCGCTGGCCGTGGAGCCGCCGGTCTTGTTGATGGACGAGCCGTTCTCGGCGCTCGATGCGCAGACACGTCAGCTGATGCAGGAGGAGCTCCTCGGGATCTGGGAGCGCACGCGCCAGACGATCGTCTACGTCACGCACAACATCCACGAGGCGGTGTACATGGCCGATCGCGTCGTCGTGCTCTCGCGCCGGCCGGGCCGCGTGCTCGCCGAGATGAAGGTCGAGCTGCCGCGCCCGCGCGCCGAGGCGATGCTCGGCGAGCCCGCCTTCGTGCACGCCGTCGAGCGCATCTGGCATCTCATCCGCGACCAGGCCGTGCAGGCGCTGCGCGAATGACCAGGATTCCCGTCGTCAACCGCGCGGCGTTCCTCACGCGTCCGGAGCACCGCGGGCTGCGCGTGATCGCGCTGGTCTCATTGCTGGTCGCGTGGGAGGCGCTGGCGCGCACGGGCCGCGTGCCGGTGCTGTTCCTGCCGTCGCCGCTCGGGGTGCTGGCCGAGGGGTGGGAGATGCTTCGCTCGGGCGAGCTGCTCGGCCACCTGGCGTCCAGCCTGCAGCGCCTCGTGCTCGGCTTCGCCCTCGGGGCGGCCGCCGGCGTCGTGGTCGGCGTGACCGTCGGCTTCTTCGCGGCGGCGGAGGCCGTCGGCACGCCCGTACTGGCGGCGACGTTCCCCGTGCCGAAGATCGCGCTGCTGCCGCTGCTCATCCTCTGGCTGGGACTGGGAGAGCCGTCCAAGGTCGCCGTCATCGCCCTCGGCGTCTTCTTTCCGATGGCGATCAACACGTTCACCGGCGTGCGCCAGGCGGACCCGCTGCTGGTGCGCGCCGCCGTCGCGTTCGGCGCGCGGCGCTGGTCGGTCATTCGCAAGGTGATCCTGCCCTCCGCGCTGCCGATGATCTTCGCCGGCCTGCGGCTGGGCGCCGGCACCGCGCTGCTGCTGCTCGTGGCCGCGGAGATGATCGCGGTCGAGTCGGGCATCGGCTTCCTCGTCTTGCACGCGGGCAACCTCATGCAGACTACCAAGCTCATGGTCGGGATCGTGGTGCTGTCGATCCTCGGCGTGCTCTCGCACTGGGGGCTGGGCCGGCTCGAGCGGCTGGCGATTCCCTGGCGCGCCTCGGCATGACGGACCCGTTGCGAACCGGACCGGAAGACGTCGAATTTCATCGCTCGCGCCGGATGTTTTGTCTCAAAGACGGCGAGATCAAGGTCGCCCCGCGTGATACCGCGATGTCGCACCTCGAATGGTTCGAGGCGGAGAGATGGGTGACCCCGGACGATCAACACTTCATGGAGGCAACGGTGCGGGGCATGTTCATTCCGGATAAGAACGCCATCTTCCTCTATCGTGGTCGGGGGTTCTTCTTCGACGATGACCTGATCGCGGAAGCGAATCGCCGGGCTCGACAACTGCAGACCGCTCTGATGCTGGACGCACACGTCATGGTGTACGCCGGTCCCGCCGACACCGGGATCCGTGGCAGGCGGTACGAGCAGAAGCTGCTCGGCACGATCGAGTCACTGACAAGGAAAGGGTGATGCGGCGTCTCGTCCAGGTTCTCGTCATGCTCTCCGTCCTTGCGTGCGCCGGCTACGCCCACGCCCAGGACCGACCCAGGGTCGGCGTCCTCAAGCTCACGGCCTCGGCGCCCATCTTCGTCGGCGTCGAGAAGGGATTCTTCAAGGAGTTCGGCGTGGAGCCGGAGCTCGTCTACTTCCAGGCCGCGGCGCCGATCTCGACGGCGGTGGCGGCCGGCCAGATCGACGTCGGCGCCACCGGGCTCACCGCGGCCACCTACAACATCGTGCTCGGCGGCGAGAAGATGTGGATCGTCGCCGACAAGGGCCGCGAGTGGCCCGATCACCGGCTCACCGCGATCGTCGTCCGAAAGGACCTCTACGACGCCGGTGTGCGCCGCGTTGCCGACCTCAAGGGCACGCGGATCGGCATCACGCAGCTCGGCTCGACGTTCCACTACCAGATCGGCAACATCCTCGAGAAGGACGGCATGAGCCTCAAGGACGTGTCGATCGTGCCCCTGCAGGCGATGGCAGCGGCGCTCGAGGCGCTCCGGGGCCGGCAGATCGACGCGGTGATCCTGCCGCAGCCGTTTCCGGGTCGCGCCGAGGCCGACGGCTTTGGCCGGATCATCGCGTGGGGCGGCGACCTGTTTCCGTGGCAGATCGCGACGGTGTTCTATTCGAGGAAGTTCGCGGCCGATCGCGTGCGCGCCGTCAACTTCATGAAGGGCTACGTCAAGTCCTCGCGGCACTACTACGACGCCGTGCTGAGGGGCGGGCAGGGCGCCGCCTA
>QHSB01000260.1 GCA_003220335.1 Candidatus Rokuibacteriota bacterium | reverse complement strand
CGGGCTGCGCGAGCCGCCCCGGCTCGCGCGCCCTTCGCATCGCGTGCTGCACGACCTGCGTGACGGCGCCGCGTTCGTGTTCGGCCACCCGCTGCTGCGGCCGGTGTTCATCACGCAGCTCGTGTTCAACACCGCGTTCTTCATGCTCCAGGCCGTCTACGTGCCCTACGCCGTCCATCGGCTCGGTCTCTCCGCCTTCGGCGTCGGCGCCACGCTGGCCACGTACGGCGTCGGCATGGTCGCCGGCGCGCTGCTGGCGCCGCCCATCATCCGCGCGCTGCCGTTCGGCGTCGTGGTCGCGCTGGGACCGGTGGCCGGCCTCGCGGCGGCGGTGGTGCTGGTGCTCACGATCTGGGTTCCCGCGGGCGTCCTCGCGGGAGTCAGCTTCTTTCTGATCGGTGTCGGCCCGATCGTGTGGGTCATCAGCACCGCGACGCTTCGTCAGACGGTGACGCCGCGCGATCTGCTCGGCCGCGCGTCGGCCATCAACATCACGGCCTACGGCGCGCGGCCGATCGGCGCCGCGCTCGGCGCGCTCGTGGGCGCCCTCTACGGCGCAGAGACCTGCCTCGTCGTGGCCGCCGTCGGATTCCTCGTCCAGGCGGTCCTGATTCTCGCCTCGCCGGTGCGGCGCCTCGCGCGCCAGCCCGAGATGGTCGGGTAGTAGCGGCTGGTTTAGAGGAGCGACCCGGCTGTGCCGGGGCGCTCCGAACGTTGGGGGGTTTGGGGGGCCATTTCGGGGCCCCCCATCTAAACGGGCGGGATGGCGCCCGTGCGCTCGACGATCAAGCGATAGTGCTCGGGCCGGCGGTGCCTGGCGAAGTTGAAGGTCGTGTCCTTGTACCCGCGGCAGAGCTCGAGGTCGCAGCGCGCCACGATCAGCTCGTCGCCGACGCTGGACGCCATCGCGACGATCTCGCCAGACGGCGCGATGATCGCCGATTGGCCGAGCAGGTCGCAGCCCTCCTCGCGGCCGGCCTTGGCCACGCCGACGACCCAGGTGGCGTTCTGGTAGGCGCCGGCCTGCATGGCGAGATGGTTGTGGAAGCCCGCGAGGTGATCCTGCTCCGGCGCGGGCGGGTTGTGGATCGGCGTGTTGTAGCCGAGCAGCACCAGCTCCACGCCCTGCAGGCCCATGACACGGTAGGTCTCGGGCCACCGGCGGTCGTTGCAGATGCACAGGCCGACGACGGCACCGTGGTAGCGCGTCACCGGCCAGCCGAGATCGCCGACCTCGAAGTAGCGTTTCTCGAGGTGCTGGAATGCGCGCCCCGGCTCGTGCTCGGCGTGGCCGGGCAGGTGGATCTTGCGGTACTTCAGCACCACGCGACCGCCGGCGTCGACGAGGATCGACGTGTTGTAACGATGGCCGTCGGCCGTCTTCTCGGCGTAGCCGAGGCAGAAGCCGAGTCCGAGACGCGCGGCCTCGTCGAAGAGCGGGCGCGTCTCCGGGCCCGGCATCTCGGTCTCGAAGAACGCGTCGATCTCACGCTGGTCGGTCATCCACCAGCGTGGGAAGAACGTGGTCAGCGCCAGCTCGGGGAGGACGACCAGCTCGCAGCCGCGCGCCTTCGCCTCGTGCAGCAGGGCCAGCAGCCGCTTGACGACGTCGGCGCGGCCATCGGCGCGCTGGATCGGCCCGAGCTGCGCGGCGCCAATGATCATATTTGGCGTCGGGGCCCCTGCGCAGGGCGATTCACGCAGGCTCGCCTCGCCTGTGGCTGCGGCTCGCACCACGGCCCGACGGTCGGGCGGACAATCCTCGTGCGGACGTTCATACTGAAATATTCCAGAGGAGCGTGGCGCCGAACTCGAGCAGGCCGTGGACGTTCTTGCGGAACGCGCCCGGCACCACGAACTGCCCCCACGGCACGTACAGCACCTCGTCGTAGGCGATCTTCTGCACCTCTTCCGCGATCGCCTTGCGCTTGGCGGCGTCGAGCTCGCGGGTGAACTGCGCGCGCAGCTTCTCGATCGGCTCGCTGGTCGGCCAGCCGAACCAGGCCTTCTCGCCGGCGCCGCCCAGCACGGAGGACACGGCGGGCGTCATCGTGTCGAACGCCGTCGACCAGGTGTGGAAGACGTTCCAGCCGCCCTGCGCCGGCGCCTCCTTCTTGGCGCGGCGCTGCACCATGGTCGACCAGTCCATCGCCTGCAGATCGACCGTGGCGCCGAGCGAGCGCAGCATCTCGGCGGTCACGAGCGCGGGGCCGTGCGCGTACGGCGAGTCGGTCGGGTCGAGCACGACGATCGGCCGCCCGTCGTAGCCCGAGTCCTTCAGGAGCCGGCGGGCGCGCTCGAGATCGGGCTTCGGCGCGCCGGCGGCCGTCTCGTACGGCAGGCCGCCGCACATGAAGACGGACGGGCAGGTCTTGTAGTACTTCGCGTTGCCGATGACGGCCTGGAGGTACTTCGCCTGGTCGACGGCGTAGAGCAGCGCCTGGCGCGCCGCCTTGTTGTTGAACGGTGGCTGCAGGTGGTTGGGGCGCAGGATGCCCTGGCTGCCGCGCGGATCGGTGACGAACACGCGGAGGTCGGCGTTCTTCTCCAGGCGCGGCGCGAAGTCGAGTGGGACGTTCTCCCAGTAGTCGACCTCGCCGGCCTCGAGGGCGGCGGCGGCCGTGGCCGCGTCCGGGATGTAGCGCCATTCCACGCGATCCACGAGCGCGCGCTTGCCGCCGGCGGCGCCGCTCGGCTTCTCGCTGCGCGGTACGTAGTCCGCGTTCTTCACGTACACGACGCGGTTACCCGGCTGCCACTCGTCCTTCACGAACTTGAACGGGCCCGAGCCGATGACGTCCTTCACCTGCTCGCTGGGATCGGTCGCGGCCAGCCGCGCCGGCATGATGAAGGACGGGCTCGCCGAGGGCTTGCCGAGCGCGTCGAGCACGAGGCCGAACGGCGTCTCGAGGTCGATGGTGAACGTCTTCGCGTCCACGGGCGCCATCTTGTTGACGGCGGCCATCATCAGCCGGCCGAGCGCGGAGTCGCGGGCGCCCCAGCGCTTGAGCGAGGCCACGCAGTCCTCGGCGGTGACGGCCGCCCCATCGTGGAACTTCAGCCCGTCGCGCAAGGTGAAGGAGTACTTCATCGCGTCCTTCGAGACCGTGTACTTGTCGACCATCTGCGGCTTGATCTTGAAATTCGCGTCGAGGCCGAAGAGCGTGTCGAAGATCATGTAGCCGTGGTTGCGCGTGATGTAGGCGGTCGTCCAGATCGGGTCGAGGATCTTGAGGTCCGCGTGCGGCACGAAGCGCAGGGTGCCGCCGCGCTTCTGCGCGTGCACGAACGGCGCGCGCGCGGTGGCGGCGACCGCGGCCGACCCGGCCAGGAAGGCGCGACGGCTGAGCTGGGGCATGTGGATCCTCCTCGTCAAGGTCACGATCCTCGCACGGTGGTATCGTGGGCCGCAATGACCAAGCGGGAGCGGGTGCTCGCGGCGATCGAGCGGCGCGCGGCGGACCGGCCGCCCGTCGCGTTCTGGCGGCACGTTCCCGAGGTCGATCACACCGCGAAGGGACTGGCCGACGCGATGCTCGCGTTCCACCGGACGTGGGATCTCGACCTCATCAAGGTGATGTCGAGCGGCGTCTACTGCGTCGAGGACTGGGGCTGCAAGGTCGCCTACCAGGGCCACCCCGGCGGCGCCAAGCGCTGCACCGAGCACGGCGTGAAGACCGTCGCCGACTGGGCGCGCCTGCGTCCGCTCGATCCCGGCGCGGGCGCGCTCGGACGCGAGCTGGAGGCGGTGCGACTCATCCGCAAGGGCCGCGTCGACGACGCGCCGATCTTGATGACCGTCTTCTCACCGTTCACCATCGCGACGAAGCTCGCCGGCGCCGTCGCGCTGCAGAGTATCGCGACGGCTCCCGACGCGCTCCGCGCGGCGCTCGAGGTGATCACCGAGACGACGGCGCGCTACACGGCGGCCGCTCTCGAGGCCGGCGCCGACGGGCTGTTCTTCGCGACGCAGGCTGCGAACGCAGAGGCGGTGACCCAGGCCGTGAGCGCCGGCTGGGAGCTGCCGTACGCGCGCCGCGTCCTCGACCGCGTGAGGGACGCCTCGGCGCTCACGCTCCTGCACCTGCACGGCAGGGACATCTACTGGGACGCGTGGACGGCGCTGCCGGTCCACGCCGTGAACTGGCACGATCGCCTGACCGCGCCGACGCTCGCCGACGCGTCGCGGCGGTTCAACGGCGGGCTTGCCGCCGGTCTCGGCGAGTCCAGAACGCTGCTGAACGGCCCGCCCCGCGCCGTGGCCGAGGAGGTGCGCGACGCCATCGCCCAGACGCGGGGCGTCGGGCTCATCGTGACGCCGGGGTGCGTGCTGCCGCTCGCCGTGCCCGACACCCATCTCGCCGCCGCCGTCGACGCCGTCCGCGCCGCCGCGTCGTGATCCGCCGCGCGCTGACCGTCGTCGCCGCGGTCCTGGCGCTCGCCACTCCGACGCCCGCCGCCGATCCGCCGTCCGAGCGAAACGCCGAGCTGCGGGTGGCGATCCCATGGACGCCGGAGAACCTCGATCCAACCATGAACCTCTCGTCGATCCGCGCCGCCGTCGGCGCCAGCATGTTCGACTCGCTCGTCGGCCGCGACGCCTCGGGCAAGCTCGTGCCGGAGCTGGCGGAGTCGTGGAAGCTGCTCGACGATACGACGTGGCAGCTGCGGCTGCGCCGCGGCGTCGTCTTCCATGACGGCGAGCCGTTCAACGCCGAGGCCGTGCGCTTCACGGTGCAGCGCGTGCTCGACCCCGAGCAGAAGTCGCCCAACCGCGCCACCATCAGCGAGATCACGCGCGTCGACGTGGTGGACGACCTCACGGTCAACCTCGTGACGAAGCAGTCGTACGCGCCGCTGCTGAACCGGCTGATCGACTTCCCGATCCTGCCGCCGAAGTACACCGCGGAGAAGGGCAACGCGGCGTTCGCGCGGCGGCCGGTGGGCACGGGGCCGTTCCGGTTCGTCGCGCTCGTGAAGGACGAGCACCTGACCGTCGAGGCGTTCGACAAGCACTGGCGCGGCGCCCCGAGGATCCAGCGCATCGTCTTCAAGCCGATCCCGGAGCCCTTCACGCGCTCGGCGGCGCTGCGCAACGGTGAGGTCGACGTGATCACCACCGTGCCGCCGAGCCTGGCGCGCGAGCTGGAGAGCGTGCGGGGCGTGCGGGTGCAGCGCGTGCCCAGCACGTGGCAGATCTATCTCGGCCTCAACGCGCTGAAGAAACCGCTGAGTGACGTGCGCGTGCGCCAGGCGCTCAATTACGCGACCGACGTCGACTCTGTCGTCCGGAACGTGCTGGATGGCAACGGCCGCCGCCTCGAAGGCCCGTACACGCCGAACGTCTTCGGCTACGACGCCTCGGTGAAGGGGTATCGGCCCGATCTCGCGCGCGCGCGCCGGTTGCTGGCGGAGGCCGGCTATCCCGACGGGCTCGACATCATCCTTGAATCCCCGGCCGGCCGTTATCAGGGTGACAAGGAAGTGGCCGAGGCGCTCGGCGGGCAGTGGCAGAAGGCGGGCTTCCGGCCGAAGGTGCAGGTCGCGGAGTGGGGCGTGTACTTCAAGCGCTATCTCGGCAGGCAGTTCCAGGATGCGTACCTGCTCGGCACGGGCGGCCCGATGCAGGACGGCGACGAGCTTTACAACCTCGTCTCCTCCAAGGGGCGCGGGCTCTACTACAAGAACGAGAAGGTCGATCAGCTCTTCGACCTCGGCCGCTCCACGCTGGATCCGGCCGCGCGCAAGAAGATCTACGCCGACCTCGCGCGTGCCATGGTCGAGGACGCGACGTGGGTCTTCCTCTTGCAGCAGGTCGACATCTATGCGACGCGCGACCGCGTGACGTGGACGCCGCGCGCCGATCAGTGGATGCTTTTCCACACCGCGACGCTCAAGTAGCTGGCACCCCGTTTGCTCTCTCCGATCCGCGGAGGGATTCCATGAAATCCGTCGCCGGCATCTTCTCGTCACGCGACACCGCCGAGCGCGCCATACAGCGCCTTGCGGCGTCTGGCATCCCGCGCGAGCATCTCACGCTGTTGACTCCCGGCACCGACGTGCGGCGTCTCAGCTCGGTGCCCGTCGACGAGGGCGAGCCGCCGGGCACCGGCGCCGCCATCGGCGCCGTGACCGGCCTGGCCGCCGGTGCGGGCGTGGGCGTGCCGATCGGCGCCGCCGTGAGCCTCATCGTGCCGGGGATCGGGCCGATCCTCGCGTTCGGCCTGCTCGGCGCCGCGCTCTTCGGCGCCGGTGGCGCCGCCATCGGCAATGCGCTCGAGACCACGCTGAGCCAGGGCGTGCCGCGTGACGACCTCTTCGTCATCGAGGACGCGCTGCGCTCGGGCCATTCCGTGGCGCTCGCGCTCGTGGAGGACGAGGCGGCCGCTCAGCGCGCGCGCGAGGCGCTGCGCGACGAGGGCGCGCTCGACATGGAGACCGCGCGTGACCGCTGGTGGACCTCGCTCACCGAGGCCGAGCGCGGTGTGTTCAATCCCGTCGAGGAACACGCCTACCGCTGCGGCTTCGAGGCGGCGCAGTGGTGCGACAACCGCGAGAACGTGCGGTCCCTGCACGGGGACATGATCGACGAGCCCGCGTTCCAGCGCGGCTGGGAGCGCGGGCTCGATTACCGGCACGCCGGCTCGCTGCGCAAGAGCGCCTGATCGGGTCGCAGTCACCGGGCGTCCGAGCGGGTGCGAGCCCGTTCAGACGCCCGGATGCTGTTCGGGGGTGCCGGGCTCGCTGTCGCCATAGGGCCCGTCCCCGCGCTCGCCCGGCGCCGTCTCTTCGCGCCGGAGGGGGCGGCCGCCGCCCGCGCGTCCTCCGCGCGCCGCCCGCCGTTGTCGCTCGCTCGCGCTGAGCGCGTCGGGCGCCTTCGGCGCCGGCGCGCTCGTTCCCTTCGCGGTCTTGTCGTCGGTCCGCGCGCCGTTCCGCTTTTCCATGCCGCACCTCCGTGTACACTGGGCCGCGCGCCATGACCGCGAGCTCGCCGCCCCGCGCGGCCCACCCGTACTACATGCACGATGCCATCTACGCGCAGCCGGGCGTTCTCCGTCTGGTCGAGCGCGGCAACGAGACGGCGCTGTCCGCCGCGGCCGGCGCGCTGCGTGGCGCGAGCCGCGTGTGGCTCGCGGGCGTCGGCTCCTCGTGGCACGCCGCGCTCGTGGGCGAGCATTTGCTCGCAGGCCTCGGCAAGCTCGGCGCGAAGGCGCGGGCGGTGGTCGCCTCCGAGTGGACGGCCTATGGGCCGCCGCCGGAGCCGGGTGAGGCGCTGGTCGCGATGAGCCATCGCGGCTCGCGCGTGGCCGCAGAGGCGGTGACGCTGGCCGCGGACCGCGGCGCCGTCGGCGTCGGCGTCACCGGCAAGGGCGTGACCCTCGCGGGCGTCACGTACACGCTGCACACGGCGGACGTCGAGACATCCGGCGCCCACACGGTCGGCTACACGGCCGCGCTGGCGGCGCTGGCGCTGCTGGCGGCGGAGGTCGGCGGCGCCGACGCCGCGCGCCGCGCGCTCGGCGCGATCCCCGATCTGCTCGCGTTGCTGCTTGGCCAGGAGTCGTGGGACGATCTTGGCGCGCGGTTGGCGAGGCACCGGCGCTTCTGGTTCGTCGGCGGCGGGCCCAACGCCGCCACCGCGCGCGAGGGCGCGCTGAAACTCTCGGAGACGGCGTGGCTGCCCGCGGTCGCCTTCGAGCCGGAGTCGTTCCTGCATGGTCCGTCGGCGGCGCTGGAGGCCGACGACGCCCTCGTGCTCATCGCGCCGCCCGGGCCCGCGCGCGCCCGCGCGCTGGACGTCGCGCGCGCGGCCCGCGCCATCGGCGCCGAGGTGCTGGTGCTCGCGCGCGAGGACGACCGCGAGGCGGCGTCCGTCGCCGGCGAGACGATCGCGCTGCCCGAGGTGGACGAGGCGCTGTCGCCGATCCTCGCGGTGGTCCCGCTGCAGCTGCTCGCCTATCACGTGGCCGTCGCGCGCGGGCGCAACCCCGACCTGCTCCGCGCCGACGACCCCGCCCACGCTCGCGCGCGCGCCGCGCTCGCCTCCTGATCCGGCCGCCGATGCGGCCCGATCGCCTGCTGGTCATGCTGTGCCTGACCACGGGACTGCAGACGTTCTCTATCGGCGCGTTTCCCGCGCTGCTCCCCGAGCTCGGACGCGGCGCGGGGCTGGCCGACTGGCAGCTCGGCGCCGTGGCGGGCGCCTTCGGCTTCGCGCGCATGCTGACGGACCTGCCCGCGGGACTGTTGATGACGCATCACGTGCGGCGCGCGCTGCTCGCGGCGCCCGTGTTCGTGCTGGCGGGCGTCACGTGTCTGGTCCTCGGAGGCGCGTTCGGCTGGCTGCTCCTGGGACGCGTGCTGATGGGCGCCGGCCACACCCTGGGCATGCTCGGCGCGCTGACGACAATCCTGCGAGCCCGAGCCGATCGTCGGCTCGCCTCTGCGCTGGGCGCGTACGAGTTCAGCGCGATGCTCGGAATGCTCGGCGGCGTGACCCTGGTCGGCACGCTGCCGCGCGCGCTCGCGTGGCAGACGGCGTTCGTCATCGCGTGCTCGCCGGTGCTCCTGGCGCTCGTCCTCCTCCGGGCGGTGCTCGCGCTGCTGCCCGACGCTGGCGGCGACCGGCCGTGGTTCGCGCGCAGCGCGGCGGCGGTCGAGAGCCACGTCCCGCCCGGCGACCGCGCCACCACGGCGCTGGCGTTCGCGGCCGGCGGCGCCGTCGCGCTCGCCTACTCGACGCTCGAGCAGTTCGTCATCCCCGTCCGCGGCAGCCGCGAGTTCGGCCTCGAGCGCTCCGGCATCGCGCGCCTGCTCATGCTCGCCCAGCTCTGCGACACCCTCGCCCTGCTGCCGGTGGGCGCGCTCGCCGATCGGCGCGGCACGGGGCGCGTGCTCGGGGTCGTGCTCCTGACCTTCGCGGCGGCGGTGGCGGCGATCGGCCTCGGGCCGCTGCCGTTGGTCGTGACCGGCTGCGTCGTCTTCGGTCTCAGCATGGCAGGCTGGATGCTGCCGGTGGGGCTCCTGCGCTCGGCCACTCCCGCCTCGCAGGTCGCGTGGCGCACGGCGCTGTTCCGCGTGTTCGTCGACGGCGGGATGTTCCTCGGGCCCTTCGCGAGCGGGCTCCTCGGCGCCACCCATCCCCGCGTGCTCCCGGCCACGCTGGCGGCGCTCCTGCTGACGGTCGGCGTCGTCCTGCTCGGCCGGCGCGCGCATCGCTAAGCGGATCTTGGCCTAGTGCGACCCGTTCGAGCGCCGGCTTCGCCGGCGCAATCCTCTGCTCTGGGGAGGCAGGGAGGAGCGCGCGTCAGCGCGCGACGACCGTCGGAAGGGGGCGAAGCCCCCTCCGAGGAATCTACCGCGACGTCGCGGTGAGGACGACGGTGGTCTCGCTCGTCGACTGCTCGCGCGCGACGCCGAGGATCTGGCGGGTGATCGCGTGAGTGTCGGTGGTGCTGCCGGCCAGCAGGACCGCGCGGCCGTTGGGGACGATCACGTCGGTGGTTGCCTCGGTGAACTCGATCGTGCCCGAGCCGTCGGCCGAGAAGTAGCTGATCGTCGGCGTCAGGCGCACGCGGATGCGGTCGCCGGGCAGCAGGCTCGCCCGGACTTTCAGCGCGGTACCGACGTCGCGGAAGGCGACCCCCGCGGCGATGTAGCCCGCGCCGGTCGCGTAGTCGCGATAGAACGAAACTTGAGGATACGGCACCTGGCTGGCCACGGTCAGGATCGACTCGCCGCCATCCTGCACGAGCGTGAAGATTCCGGTCGACTGCTGCACCCGCGTCTCGGTGCTGCCCGCCCCCACGCCGCCGCGCGGGCGGAGGCTGCCGCGCGGGCTGACGCTCACGCCGCCGGCGGCGCCGGCCGCGTCGCGGCTCTGCGTTCCCGTCTGTCGAAACTGGACGTCTACGCGGATCTGACGCGGCGTCTGGCCGGCGGCCGGTGCCGCGACGACGGCGGCGGCCGCGAGGAGGACGAGGAGCATGCGCGTCACGCCGCGATGATAGCTCGCTGGCACTGGGCTTGCTCCCCCATACGGCGGGGAAGAGTATGCGGAATCCCGTCAGAGGGCTCGGCACCTGGTCCCGCCGCCACTGGCTGTGGTTCGCGGTGCCGGTGGCCGTCGTCGTGGTCCTCGCCGTGATCGTCTCGTTCTTCCTCGACGAGCCGCTGCGGCGCATGACCGAGCGCCAGATGAACCGGAAGATGAAGGGCTACACGGCCCACATCCGCAAGCTCAGCTTCCACCCCATCGGGTTCGCCGTCGACTTCTACGACGTCCAGTTCATCCAGAATGCGAATCCGGATCCACCCGTGATGCGGATCGAGCGGCTGAGCGCCTGCGTGCAGTGGCGCGCCCTCGTGCACCGCAAGCTCGTCGCCGACTTCAGGCTCGTCCGGCCGATCATCTACGTCGACAAGGCGCACTTCGAGACCGAGTTGAAGGACCCGACGCCGGTGAAGGACCACGGCTGGCAGGACGCGCTGCAGGCGATGTACCCGCTGAAGATCAACGAGTTCAAGATCGTCGCCGGCGAGGCCACGTATGTCGAGACGGGGCAGGCGCAGCCGCTGCGGGTCACGAAGATCCAGGCGGTCGTGCAGGACATCCGCAACGTGCGGTCGGCGGAGGGTGAGTACCCGTCGCCCCTCAAGCTGGAGGCGGTCGTCTTCGGCCGCGGCCAGCTGAAGGTGGACGGCAAGGCGGATTTCCTGCTCGAGCCCTATGCCGGCGTCAAGGGGCACATCGACCTCCGCGACATTCCGCTCGACTATTTTGCCCCGGTGGCAGCGCGCGCCAACATGGTCGTGTCGCGCGGAGCCATCAGCGGACGGGGCGACGTCGAATATTCGCCCAAGATCGCGACCGTCTGGCTGGAGAACCTGCGTGTGGACGGCCTGGCCGCCGACTATCACTACAAGAAGGCCGATGCAGCCGCCCACAAGGAGGTCGTCAAGCAGGGCGCAGAGGCGGCGCAGAAGGTGAGCAACGCTCGCGACGTGGTCCTGCACGCCGACGACATCAAGATCGTCAATGCCAGCATCGGCTTGGTGAACAAGAGCGCCAGCCCCCAGTACCGCGTGTTCATCGACGAGATGAACCTGGACCTCAAGAAGTTCAGCAATCAGCGCGACGAGGGCTATGGCCACGCGACGCTGACCGGCCGCTTCCTCGGCAGCGGCGCCACCACGGTGGAGGCGGCGTTCCGGCCCGAGACGAAGGGGCCCGACTTCACGCTCAACGCCAAGATCGAGAACACCGACATGCAGAAGATGAACGATCTCCTGCGCGCGCACGCGAAGTTCGACGTGGCGTCCGGTGTCTTCTCGCTCTACTCGGAGCTGCGGGTGCACGACGGACGCATCGACGGCTACGTCAAGCCCCTCTTCCACGACCTCAAGGTCTACGACAAGGAGCAGGACGCCGACAAGCCGTTCGGGGAGAAGGTCAAGGAGAAGGCGATCGACGTCGCGAGCAAGATCCTCAAGAACCACCCCCGCAAGGACGTCGCCACGAAGGCGGACATCTCGGGACCGCTCGACAGCCCGAAGACGAGCACGTGGCAGGTTCTCGTGCGACTGGTGGAGAACGCGTTCTTCAAGGCCATCCTGCCCGGCCTGGAGCGGGAGGCCGGGCCGTCGCGGCGCGGGCGCGGCTAGCCGCCGGCCCGGCCGCGCGTCAGGCCAGGATGACCTTCCAGGCGCGCGCCAGCAGCCCGAGAAACCACACCGAGCGGGGGAGCCAGTGCGCGCTCTGCACCCACGCTGCCATGCCGCCGCCCACGATCACGACCGCGGTCGCGATCCAGTCCGGCAGGCTGAGCCAGCGCACCACGGGCAGGACGAAGCCGCCAACCATCGCGATCGCGAAGACCAGCAGCACGAGCGCGATGAAGAGCGCGAACGGCGCCAGGAACAGCGTGGAGAAGACGAGGATCAGCGCGTCCGCCCGGCCGAAGTGAGGCTCGGCGAACGCCTGCGACACCTCCGGGCGAGTGGCGAACCACACCGCGATCTCGCGCGGCTTCATGAGACCGGCGTACATGGCCAGCGTGGTCACCGAACCGACGGCGATGAGCCAGTGCGGTAGGCGCCACGACGTCGGCGCTAAGGCAGCCATCATCGTGCCCCTCCTCGGAGAATCCACCGGGGTATTTCGCAAGTAGGGTGCCACGCTCCCCGTCAAGAAAATCACGAAGTTGGCGCGTGGTCGTGCGTCGGCCGTGTCGGCGGTCTGACATGGGGGGTGCCAGACCGCGCCGCGCGCCTGGACGGAGCCGGCTGGGGTACGATACCGGCACTTCCGCGGAGGCGACCATGACCAACGACCTGCTCGAGAGCGTCAAGGATGGCGTCGCGGTGCTCACCCTCAACCGGCCCGACCGGCTCAACGCGATGTCGGGGCCGATGCTCGATGCGCTGCTCGAGGCGCTGCCCCGTCTGGGCGCTGATGCCGGGGTGGGCGTGGTGGTGCTGACCGGTGCCGGCCGCGGTTTCTGCGCCGGCGGCGACGTCAAGGCGATGGCCGAAGGCCGCGAGTTCGCCGAGACGGGCCTCGAGGAAAAGGCGCACGGCCTGCGCAGCAAGATGGAGGTCTCGCGCCTGCTACACGAGATCCCCAAGCCGACCATCGCGATGGTGCGCGGCGCCGCCGCCGGCGCCGGCCTGTCGATGGCGCTCGCGTGCGACCTGCGCGTGGCCGGCGAGAGCGCGAAGTTCGCGACGGCCTTCGCGCGCGTCGGCTACTCGGGCGACTTCGGCGGCTCGTGGTTCCTCACGCAGCTCGTCGGCACCGCCAAGGCGCGCGAGCTCTACTACACGGCGGAGATCGTCGACGCCCGGCACGCCCTGGCGCTTGGCATCGTCAACCGCGTGGTGCCCGACGAAAAGCTCGAGGACGAGGCGCTCACGCTGGCGCGCAAGCTCGCGCAGGGCCCCCGCGTCGCGCTGCGATACATGAAGCGCAACATGAACGCCGCCGAGACCCAGACGCTGGCGCAGTGCCTCGACCTCGAGGCCATGCACCACACGCGCACCGGGTTCACCGAGGATCACAAGGAAGCGGCGCGCGCGTTCGTCGAGAAGCGGGAGCCTGTCTTCAAAGGACGCTGAGCTCGGCCGCGCCCGCACCGGCTCGCGACGCCCCCCCCCGGGAGCGCGGCGCCATCTGAGCCGGCCACCTGAATGCACGACGCACCCGTCGGGCTTCAGAACGAACATGGAGTAGGCGGCGTCGATGATGAAGGTGGCGCCGGAGTGGCGGCTGCTGGCGTCTGACGCGAGGGAAGACGGCGATGGCGCCGAAGTCGCCGGGCACGCCCGCACGCCGTGGCGCGCCAGCTCCACCGCGAGCGCCTTGAAGAAGGCGCCGTCCCTCGCGCTGCGTCCTCACCCTCTCCGCGAGCGCGCTGCACGAGCGCGGTCAGCGCGGCCTCGGCCGCGCGGTTTTTCTCCGCGCTCGTGCCTCCGATGCGGTCGACCGTACCGCACCAAGCAAAACTTGCGCGGTCTGCGCGCACGGGAGTCACCGGCACGTGCGCTGCATGCCAGCACGTCACCGTGACTCGAGCTCACACGCGAAGGTTCGTCAGGTGGCTCGCCGGCGCGATGGTGTTGCTGAGCGCGCTCGCGGCCGCCGTGCCCGTCGCGGCGCAGACACCGATTCCGCAGCTCGCCCTCTGGGAAGCCCACATGTTGACCTACGGGCAGGCCGCGTGCGCCTATCTCGCGGCGCCGCATCTGTTCCAAGAGGACCTCGGCGAGGTCTACTACGACGCCGAGCGCGTCTTCTACCAGATCGCCGATTACACCGGCGATGCCTCGTGGAACACCTGCGCTCAGCGCGCGGAAGCTGTCTACCGGGATCAGTACGTCCTGTCGGCGGCCTGCTGGGGCGGAGGGTTCGGCTGTGTGCCCGGGTACTGGAACTTCACGCACGGCCTCACGCTGGATTTTCTGAGGACCGGCGACGCCACCTCCAGGAACGCGGTCATCGCGTTGTCGCAGAACGCCGCGTTCGCCGCCGACACGACTCCCCTCGCTGACACGGAGAGCGCGTGGCGCAGCCGCGAGGTCGCGTACGCGATCATGAGCTACATCAACGCCGAGAAAGTCGGCGCGGCACCACGCGCGCGGCTGCCCGCGCTCGTGGATCAGGCACTCGGGCACATGGATCAATGGTTCGGCTCCCAGTCGTTCCGGTGCCCGAGCATCTGTGATCCGGCGGCGGCCGCCGGCCAGTACTACATCCAGCCCTTCATGGTCGGCCTCACGTCGGAGGCGCTGATCATGTACTTCGAGAAGACGGGCGACTCCCGGGTCCTGCCCGCCGTGCGCACGGCGATGGATTGGCTCTGGGCCAACGCCTGGGTCGCCGCCGATCAGGCGTTCTGGTATCAGAACTGGGTCCCCGACCCGGCGACGTCGATGCCGGCGCAGTCCGGCGGGCCGGACTTGAATCTGCTCATCGCGCCGGCGTTCGCGTGGCTCTACGCGCAGACCGGTGACACGACGTACCGAGATCGCGGCGACCAGGTCTTCGCGGGCGGCGTGCTGAAGGCGTTCCTCGGCAGCGGCAAGCAGTTCGATCAGAACTACGCCTGGAGCTTCGACTACGTGAAGTGGCGCGGCGGCGGCGCGCAGCCGCCGCCGACGGGGACTCTGCGCGTCGCGATCACCGAGCCCACGAACGGCACGACGGTCAGTGGCACGGCATGGGCGGTGGTCTGGATCAACGGCGCGACGGGCAGCGCCAACAGCGTGACGCTGA
>QHSB01000259.1 GCA_003220335.1 Candidatus Rokuibacteriota bacterium | reverse complement strand
TCTTGTCGGTGACCTTCTCCTCGGGTAGTTCGCGCAGCGCGTGAAAGCCCTTCATGACGGACATCGCGGCCTCCCTCGACGTGGTGCCACAACGTAGCAAGGGGAGTATTCTCGCGCAATGACTCCGCCCTGGACCGAGGCGCTGGCCCGGATGCGCGGCCGCATCGCACAGACCGCGGCGAGCGTGACCGACGGCTTTCCGCACTTCGCCGATCCGGCGACGGGGACCTGGACGACCTCGCCCGGGGGCGACTGGACGGGCGGCTTCTGGAACGGCATGCTCTGGCTCGCGGCGCGCTACGGTGAGGACCCACGATGTCGGACGTGGGCCTCGCGCTGGACCGAGCGGCTGGCGCCGCGCGCGCGCTCGGAGACCGTGTTCCGCGGCTTCCTCTTCTATTACGGCGCCGCCCTCGGCTCGCTGCTCTGCGGCGACGCCGCCGCGCGCGACGTCGCCCTGGCCGGCGCGCACGGGCTCGCCGCGTCGTACAACCCGCGCGCAGAGGCGCTGCCCCTCGGGGCTGAGGCGGAGGAAGCCTCCGACGTCGGCGCCGGCGAGGCCAACGTCGACACCGTGCAGGCCTCGGCTCTCCTGCTGTGGGCGCACCGGGAGACCGGCGACGCCGTGCTACGCGACATCGCGCTCCGGCACGCCGCACGGCACATCGAGTTCTGCCTGCGAGAGGACGGCTCGGTGTGCCAGTCGGCGTCCTTCGATCCCGCGACGGGGCGCATGCGGCGCCGCTACACGCACAAGGGGATCAGCGACGACAGCACGTGGGCACGCGCGCAGGCATGGGGCATCCTGGGCTGGACGCTCACGCACCTCTGGTCCGGCGAGGCGCGCTTCCGCGACGCCGCCGAGCGCGCCGCGGACTGGTGGCTGGCGCACGCGCCCGCCGACCGCGTGGCCTTCTGGGACTTCGACGATCCCAAGATCCCGGACACGTTCCGCGACACATCGGCCACGGCGATCGTGACCGCGAGCCTGCTGACGCTGGCGCCGCGCGCATCGACGCCGGCGCGGGCGCGCGCCTACCGCGAGACGGCGGAGACCACCGCCGCCGCGCTCGTGGAGCGCCATCTGCGGCCGGACGGGATGCTGAGCGACGGCTGCTACAGCCCGCGCATCGGCCTCGGCACGCGTCACGAGCTCATCTGGGGCAGTTACTACCTGTTCGAGGCGCTGCACGCGCTGGCCGGGCTGTACGACCCCGTGAAGATCGCCTAGGAGGCCGGATGCCGCGACTCAAGCTCGGCTTCATCCCCATCGAGGGCGGGCACTACTACAAGGAAGCGCTCGAGGAGGTCACCCACGCCGAGGAGCTGGGCTTCGACTCGGTGTGGATGGAGGAGCACCACGCCGTCACCAACCACTACTGGCCCTCGCCGTTCCCCGTGCTCGCCGGCTTCGCCACGCGGACGTCGAAGGTGATGCTCGGTACCGACATCGCGGTCGCCGCCTTCTACCATCCGGTGCGACTGGCCGAGGACGTCGCGATGCTCGACGTGATGTCCAACGGCCGCATCACGCTCGGCGTCGCGATCGGCTACAAGCCCGACGAGTTCGCGCTCTACGGCGTCGACCTCGAGAAACGTGGCGCGCGCTTCGAGGAGCAGCTGGCCATCATGAAGGGCCTGTGGACGCAGGAGCGCTTCGCGTTCAAGGGCACGTACTACACGGTCGACGGCCGCATCGAGCCCAAGCCCGTGACGAAGCCGCACCCGCCGGTGTGGATCGGCGGCTGGGGCGACATCACGCTGCGCCGCGCGGCCACCCTCGCCGACAACTGGATCCCCGGCCCCACCGCCGATCTTGCGCGCCTCGTCAAAGGCAAGGAGCAGTTCCTGGCAAACCGACGCGCCGCCGGCAGGATGCAGCCCATCGCGGAATGGCCACTGACCCGCGACCTCATCATCGCGGAGACGGACAAGAAGGCGCGCGAGCTCGCCGAGGAGCACATCATGGTCGCCTACCGCCGCGAGTACGCCGGCGGCTGGCGCCACCCGTTCATCGACGCCTCCATCGCGACCGATCTCGACCGGCTGATGGCGGATCGCTTCCTCATCGGCGGCCCCGACCAGGTGATTCCGAAGATCCGGACCTTCGTCGAGGCGTACGGCATGACCCATTTGATCTGCCGGACGTTCTTTCCCGGCATGCCGCACGCGCACATCATGAGGACGCTCGACCTGCTCGCCCGCGAGGTCATGCCGGCGTTCAAATAGGCGACATTACGAGCGAATTTCGGTCGGACCAAAAGCCGGGCATGCGCCGTAACTATTTGATATACTGGCGGTTGCCGCTGACTTCGCGTGTGGGGAGTGAAGGGTCATCGCGCAGGCCATCTACCGCGTCGATCGGTCGTACTCGTGGAATTACAGTCACTCGCCTACCTTGCCGCGCGTCCGTCGCGTGCCCTCGGGCCCCGGCGGTAAGTTCCTCGATCACCACCTGAACTCGCCGATCGGCATCGCCGCCGGCCCGCTGCTGAACAGCAAGTGGGTCGAGGCGTACTCGCGCATCGGCTTCGACGTGCTGACGTACAAGACGGTCCGCTCCATGGCGATGCCGGCGCATGCCCTGCCGAACATCCGCCCCGTCGAGAACCGCGAGCACGCGGCGATCGCCACGCGGCGGACGCAGATCGAGAGCCAGCCGACGCTCGCCGTCTCGCTCGGCATCCCGTCCGTCGAGCCGGAAGTCTGGCGTAGAGATGTGCGCCGCGCGAAGGATCGGATCGGGTCGGGCCAGGTGCTCATCGTGAGCGTGGTCGGGACGTGGGCGCCGGGCATGGACACCGAGCAGCTCGTGCAGGACTACGCGCGCTGCGCGGCGTGGGCGGCCGAGGCGGGCGGCGACGCGATCGAGGTGCACCTCGCCGTGCCCGATCCGTTCGCCGAGCAGCCGCAGCTCATCTACGAGAACATCCCGCTCGCCGCGCAGATCCTCTATCGCGTGCGCACGACGATGCCCAAGCCGGTGCTCGCGAAGGTCGGCGTGTTCCGCACGCCCCGGATCCTGCACGAGACCGCCACCAAGCTCGCCTCGTGGGCGAGCGGCTTCGTCATGACGCACGGCGTGCGCCGTCGCGTGGTCGACGAGGAGGGCAACGCAGCGTTCGAGGGCGCCGGGCGCGACCGCGCGACCATCGTGGGCGCCGACACGTGGCCGCTCGCCTCGCGGCAGATCGAGGAGATGCTGTCGTGGCGGAAGGCCGGCGCCTGGGATCGCGCGATCCTCGCCGTCGGCGGCATCACCACCGTCGAGCGCGCCGATCACCTGCTGCGCGAGGGGGCCGACGCCGCGCTGATCGCCACCACCGCGCTGTTCGATCCGCTCTTCGGCGTGCGCTTCCGCCAGCTCCGCGCCGCCGCCGTGGCCTGATTACATGGGGGGCCCCGAAATGGCCCCCCAAACCCCCCAGCGCTCGCCGCGGCCCGGCAAAGCCGTGCCGCGTCTCGAAATCGCCCCCGCCCCCCAAACCCCCCAGCGCTCGCCGCGGCCCGGGGGACCCGTGCCGCGTCTCGAAGTCGCCTCTAGCCGCCCGCCCATCATCTAACCCGCGGTCGCGCTGACCAGGGTTTCGTGGATCTCGAGGGCCAGGGCGCCGAATTGCGGCGCCGCGCGCGTGGCCGGCGTCCGCGGGCGTGGCAGCGGGACGTCGACGACGCGCGCCACGCGTCCCGGCCGCGGGGACATCACGACCACGCGGTCGGCCAGGAACACCGCCTCGGGGATCGAGTGCGTGACGAAGAGCACGGTCTTGCGCGCGGCGGCGGGCTCGCCCCACACGCGCAGCAGCTCGAGATTCATCTCGTCGCGCGTCATCGCGTCGAGCGCGCCGAACGGCTCGTCCATCAGGAGCAGGGGCGGGTCCAGCAGCAGCGCGCGGCAGATCGCCGCCCGCTGCTGCATGCCGCCGGACAGCTCGCGCGGCAACCGGTCGGCGAAGCCGCCGAGGCCGACCAGGCGGAGCAGGTAGTCCGCACGCTCGCGATAACGCCGACGCTCGAGTCCGGCCAGCTCGGCCGGCAGCAGGACGTTGTCGCGCACGGTGCGCCACCTCAAGAGGACGGGCGCCTGGAACACCATGCCCACGGCGGGAATCGGTCCCGTCACCACGCGGCCGTCCACCTCGACGGCGCCGTGGGTCGGCCGACGCAGCCCGGCCACGACGCGCAGGAGCGTGGACTTGCCGCAACCCGACGGGCCCACCAGCGCCAGCAGCTCGCCGCGGCCGACGCCGAAGCCGACGTCGCGCAGCGCCTCGACCGGGCCGGACTCGGCCTGGTAGGTCACGCCGACCCGGTCGAGGACGATCACTTCTTCGGCGGCTCGACCTTCGTCAGGAAGTCGTTGGTGAAGACCTCGTCGCAGCCGACCTTGCGCGGCATGTCCGGCATGTAGGTGTTGATGAACTCCACGGTGCCGCACATCTTGCCGCGGTCCATCCAGCCGATGCCGTTCTTCGCGTAGCGCTCGGTGCGCATCAGCTCGAGGCCCAGCAGCATGTTGGGCTCGATCAGCGCCAGGTCGATGTCGGGCACGCGCTTCTTGAAGATCTCCAGCGCGGCCTTCGGGTCGGCCATCACGTCACGCCAGCCCAGATACGACGCGGCCAGGAAGTCGCGCAGGACCTTTGGCCGCTCGGCCAACGTCTTGTCGCTCGTGAAGATCGACATCGAGTAGGTGTCGAACCCGTACTTGTGCCACGGCATGGCCACGAGGTTGTCCTTGCCGACGGCCTTCTCCCAGAACGGCTGACCCGTGGTGTAGTCGGGGACGGCGTCGGCACGCTTCTCGGCCAGCGCCACGAACTTCGCGGCGGGCTCGATGGTGAGCCAGGTCACCTTGGACGCGTCGACGCCGTTGACTCTGGCGAAGGCCGGGAACAGCTGCCGCTGCGAGTCGCCGGGCGGCGCGGCCAGGATCTTGCCCTCGAGGTCCTTGGGCCGCGTGATGCCGGTGTCCTTGCGCGTCCAGATGTTCAGCGGTGTGTTGTCGAAGACGGCGCCGACGATCTTGATCCGGGCCCCCTGCGCCACCCGGGGGATGACGACGACGGCGTCGGCCAGGCCGACGTCGGCGCGGTTGGTGTCGACCTTGGCGATGGAATCGCCCGAGCCCTTGGAGTTCTGCAGCTCGACGTCGAGACCGCGCGATTTGTAGTACCCCTTGTCGAGCGCCACCCAGTACGCGGCGTGGTCGCCGACGGCGAACCAGTTCAGGGCGAAGACCAGCTTCTGCGTCGGCTGCGCGACGGGCGCGTCCGTCGCGGCCAGGACGTGTACGGCCGCGAGCATGGCGGCGAGGCGCTTCATGGAGACCTCCTCACGTGGTGTCGGCCCAGGGCGCCCAACGCCGCGCGGCGAGGCCGACAGCTCCATAGAGGAGCAGGCCGACGACGGAGATCCACACGAGCGCGGCGAAGGCGACCGGGGTGTTGAGATTGGTTTGCGCGTTCACGATCACCATGCCGAGCCCGGCCTGCGAGGCGACGAACTCGCCGACGATGGCGCCGACGACGGCGGCGGTGGCGGTGATCTTGAGCGCGGAGAGCACGTAGGGCAGCGCGTTGGGCAGCCGGATGGTCAGGAACACCTTCCAGGCCGGCGCGCCGAAGACGCGGCCGAGGTCGAGCAGCTCCTCGTCCACCTGCGTGAGGCCGACCGCGGTGTTGATGACGACCGGGAAGAACCCGATCAGCGCCGCGATCAGCACGTTCGGCAGGATGCCGTAGCCCAGCCACAACAGGAACAGCGGCGCCACCGCGACCTTGGGCAGCGTGTTGACGAAGACGAGAAACGGCATCAGCGCCCGCGCGGCCAGCGGCGACCACGCCACCGCGATGCCGAGCGCGACCCCGGCGGCACCCGCGAGCGCGAAGCCGCCGAGGATCTCGAGCGTGGTGACCCAGAGGTGGCGGTGCCACGGCACCGAGAAGTTGGCGAGCGCGCGCGCGACGGCGAGCGGGCCCGGCAGCAGGTACTCGCGCACGCCGAAGAGCGGGCCGGCCGCCTGCCACGCCGCCAGCAGCGCGGCGAAGACGACGAGCGACGGAAGCAGCCGCCAGAACCCGCGCGCGGTCATGGGGCGCCATCGTACCGCCGCCGCCGTGTGCTACGCTACGGGCCGTGCGTTGGCTCGTCGTGCTTCCGTTCAATCGCGCCGGCCTCATGGGCGTCGATTTTGGCGAGGAGCTCGCCGCGCGCGGTCACACGGTGCGGCTCTTCGAGTACCGGCGCGACAACGCGCTCTACAAGAACAAGTCGACGAAGGCCGCCTACCAGCTCTGGATCCTGCGCCTGCTCGAGCGCGCGTGCTCGTCGTGGCGTCCCGATGTCGTGCTCGTCATCAAGGGCGGTCCCATCACGCCCAATTTCATCCGGCGCGTGAAGGCGCGCGGCAACACCCTGTTCGTCAACTTCTTCCCCGACAACCCGCTGTGGATGATCCCGTTCGGCTGCATCGAGGCGTACGACGTCTTCTTCACCAAGGAGCGCTACGCGATGCGCAGCCTGCAGCAGGTCGGGCTGCGCAACCTGCACTATCTGCCGATGTACTGCGTGCCGGCCCAGCACCACCCGGTGGTGCTCTCGCCGGAGGAGACGCGGCGCTTCTCGACGCCGCTGTCGTTCGTGGGCAGCCGGTACGACTATCGCGAGCGCTTCGTGCGCGAGCTGGCCGACGCGCCGCTGCGCCTCTGGGGTGCCGGCTGGGGCCGCACTCCCGATCCCGTCGTGCGCGGCCTCGTGGCGGGCGGACCCGTGTTCGGCCACGACAAGCTCTGCGTGTACTCGGGCTCCACGATCTCGCTGAACCACCACCATCCGATGAACGACATCGTCGGAGTGAACACGCGGACGTTCGAGCTGGCGGCGTCGGGCGCCTGCCAGGTGGTGGACGCGAAGGACGAGCTGTCGCCGCTCTTCAAACCGGGCGACGAGCTGCTCGTCTACCGCGATCTCGGCGAGCTCCGCCGGCTGCTCGACCATTTCCTGGCGCGGCCGGAGGAGGCGCGCGCCATCGGCGAGAATGCGCGACGCCGTGCGCTGGCCGAGCACACCCTGAGCCACCGCGTCGACGAGATGCTGGCGGCGCTGCACGACCGCTTCGGCGTCCGATGACGGATTGCCTCGCCCGCGAGCTGACCTGCATCGACTGCGGCACCGTCCATCCGCTCGGCTACCGGCTCGAGTGCGAGAAGTGCCACGGTCTCCTCGAGCTCTCCTACGATCTCGACGTCCTGCGCGCGCGCGGCCCGGCCGCCCTCACGGGTGGCGGCCTCTGGCGCTACGCGCCGGTGCTGCCGATCGCCGACCCCGCGCATCGCGTGACGCTCGGCGAGGGCGGCACGCCGCTGCTCGACTGTCCCCGGCTGGCCAAGCGGCTCGGCGTACGCAGCCTGGCCATCAAGTTCGAGGGCGCCAACCCCACGGGCACCGTGAAGGACCGCTCGTCCGCGACCGGCGTGGCGGCCGCGCTCCAGTTCGGCTTCACGGCGACCTCCGTCGTGTCGAGCGGCAACGCCGGCTCCTCGATCGCCGCCTACTCGGCGCGCGCGGGTCTCCGCTCGCTGATCTTCGCCTACGCGCGCGCCTCGGCGCCGAAGCTCCTGCACATGGCCGCGACCACCGCCGACCTCGTCCTCTACGAGGGCGTCTACGACGACCTCATCGCGCACTGGGACCGGCTCGTGGAATCGCGCCTCTTCTTCGACTGCGGCGCCTCGCGCAACGCCTACAAGCACGAGGGCAAGAAGACGATCGCCTACGAGATCGCCGAGCAGAGCGGCTGGCGCCCGCCCGACGTCGTCGTCGCGCCGGTCGCCGTCGGCGAGACGTTCATCGCGGCCGCGCGGGGTTTCCGCGAGATGCACCGTGCGGGCTTCATCCCGCGCGTGCCGCGGATGGTCGCCGCGCAGGCGACGCGCGCCAACGCGATCTCGCGCGCGTTCCGCGGCGGCCGACCCCTCGAGCCGCTGAAGATCGGCTACACGGTGGCGGAGGGACTGGCGGCCGGCAATCCCGGACGCAAGGGCGAGTGGGTGCTGCGGCTGCTGCGCGAGGGCCACGGTGCCGCCGGCGATGCCGAGGACGAGGAGATCCTCGAGACGCAGCGGACTCTGGCGCGCACCGAAGGCATCTGGGCCGGACCGACAGGGGTGGCGACGCTGGCGGTGCTCGGCAAGATGCTCGCCGCGAACGAGCTCGACCCCGCGCAGTCCTACTGCGCGATCGTGAGCGAGACGGGACTCAAGACCGAGGCGGCGCCGCCGAGCCGATCGGCGACGGCGTTCGACTACGACTCGCTCGCCCGCCTCGTGCGGGAGCGGCTCGCCCGCGCGTAAGCCGCTCCCCCGCGCTTTCTACCTCCGCCCCGCGCCCGCCGTCGCGCGCGACCTCCTCGGCTGCATCGTCGTCTCGCGCCGCGGCCGCGCGCCGACGGCGGGGCGCATCGTCGAGGTGGAGGCGTACCTGGGCCCCGAGGACGAAGCCTCGCACGCCGCCTTCCGTCCGGGCAGCCACGCGCTCTTCTACGGCGCGGGCGGCCACGCCTACGTCTACCTCAACTACGGTCTCCACCACTGTCTGAACGCGATCACCAACCCCGCGGGCCGCCCGGGCTGCGTGCTGATCCGCGCGCTGGAGCCGCTCGAGGGCGTGACGACGATGGCGCGCCGGCGCGGCGTGAGCGTCGCCGCGCGCCGGCTGGCCAGCGGTCCCGGCAACCTCACGCAGGCGCTCGGGCTGTCGCTGCGCGACAACGGCGCCGACCTCACGCGGGGGCCCCTCGTGATCCTGCCGCCCGGCCGGCCGCGCGACTTCACGATCGCGCGCGGGCCGCGCGTCGGCATCACGCGCTCGAGGGACCTGCCCCTGCGCTTCTGGATCGCCGGCCACCCGAGCGTCTCCGTCGGGCGGCGCGGCTGACGGCGCGCGCAGGGGCGGGCGGACGCGTGGTGGCAAAGTGCCAGACGACGAACGTGAGGTCGCCGCGGCGGCGGCGACGCGCGACGACACCGCCGACGGCCGCGCGCCGGATCACGGCGCGCCAGAAGCGCCGCGCGGGGTTCCACGTGATCACCGCCACCTCCCACCGTCCGGGAAAGCGCGCGAACAGGGCGAGCGCGACACGCGTGCCCACGCCGCGGCGGCGATACTTCCGCAGCACGAAGAACTCGCTGATCTCGGTAGCGTCCGTGCCCGCGAAGTCGGCGTGGTCGCGCACCAGCGCGAATCCCGCGGGCCGGCCCCCCACGCGGACGATGAAGTGGTGGCTCCCGCGCCGCCGCCAGAATCGACGGTGCCAGCCGGGAGAACCGTAGGCGCCGTCCGCCTCAACGTCCCAGCGCTCGCCGCCCAGATCGTAGAGATAGAGATGAAGGAGGCGCCGGACGATGGCGATGTCGATTCTCCGCAGCGGACGAAGGGTGATGCGCGCCACGTCGTCAGCGGCCGCGGCGGAGCGCGTCGGGATCGAACAGCGCGTCGTCGAGGCCGGAGTTGACGGCGGCGGAGCGGACGAGGACGCGCACGACCAGCTTGCCGTCCAGATACGCCTCCTGCCGGTGCGGCAGCGCGAACCCGCCCACGAGCGGACGGTGCTCGGTGAACGCGACGTCGATGACGGCCTCACCCGTCGGCAGCTTTTCGCGCGTGACGAAGCGCACCACACCCCGCTCGGGATCCAGCCACACCTGGGGGACCGTGCGCTCGCCGGCCCGGGCGCCGATGACCGTGACCGTCCGATCGCCGAAGCGCGTGCCGTAGCTGACGTCGTCGCGCACGCCGAGCGCCTTCCACTCCGCGAGCAGGTCGGCGCCGGTGCGCCGGAACGGGACGAGCAGGTGCGTCGAATCACGCGTACCCGGCGGCGGCGCCTCGAACGTCTTTCCGTCAGGCGCGCGGACCCAGACGCGGTCGCCGACGGTCAGTCGCACCTCCTTCTGCCCGTCGATCGTCTGCTCCACGCGCTGCCGGCGCGGCAGCTTGATGTAGACGCGCTGCTCACCGCTCGATTGGGGGTGGCGGCCGCCGGGATCGAAGAGCGTCAGCGTCTGCTCGATCACGAGGTCCGCCACGTTGACCTCGCCGAGGCGGGCGACGAATGCATCCACGGCGGTGCGCGCGTCGGAGCCGGAGGCGGCGGCGACGGAGAGCAGCGCGGCCAGGATGACCATCGCGGGAACGGCCCGAACCACGAGTCGGTTATACGGGTGGCGCATCCGAGAAGTCAACGAAAAGCCTGATTTTTTCGGCCGAAAATGTTGACACCCCGTGGCCCGGTCCGTATCATCAAAGGAACCTAAGGAGCGCGCGTGCCTACCTCTCCCGATACGCTGACCGGCGGCGTTCTCGAGCTCATCCTGAGCGCGGGCCCTATCGCGAAGGCCGTCCTCGCGGTGCTCGCGATCTTCTCGATCATCAGCTGGGCGCTCATCGTCGAAAAGTGGTGGCAGTTCCGGCGCGTACGGCGCCAGACCCTCGGCTTCCTCAAGGTCTTTCGTGAGGGTCGGCGGCCCAGCGTCGTGGCGGTCGCGGCCAAGAAGTTCCGCGAGAGTCCGCTCGCGCAGCTCTACTTCGCCGCGTACCAGGAGCTGGCGGGCAGCCACGACCTGGAGCACTTCGTGGACGAGGGCGAGGAGGCGAGCACCGACCGGCTCGAGGCGGCCGACCGCGCCATGCGCCGCGCGGCGGGTCTCGACGTCGCCCAGCTGGAGCGGTACCTGCCGTTCCTCGCGACGACGGCGAGCGCCTGCCCGTTCATCGGCCTCTTCGGTACCGTGGTGGGCGTCATGAACTCCTTCCACGGGATCGGCGCGCAGGGTTCGGCCAGCCTCGCGGTGGTCGCGCCCGGAATCTCGGAGGCGCTCGTGGCGACGGCGGCCGGGCTCGGCGCCGCCATCCCGGCCGTCATCGGCTACAACTACTTCGTCAATCGCGTCAAGCACTGGGCGACGGAGATGGAGGGGTTCTCGCTCGACATGCTCAACCTCCTGAGCCGCCCCGCGCCCAAGCTCGCGCGGCCCACGAAAGATGGCATTTAGCGTCGGGCCGCCCGGCGGCACGCGCCGCATCGGGACGAGCCTCGCCGAGATCAACATCATCCCGCTGGTCGACGTGGTCCTCGTCCTCCTGCTGATCTTCATGCTCACGGCCCCGATGATGTACCGCGGGATCGACGTGAACCTGCCGCGCGCGGCCGCCAAGCCGACCGCGGTCGAGGAGCGCATGGTCCTCACGGTGACGAAGGACCGCGCGCTCTATCTGAACGAGAAGCGCGTTCCGCCCGGCGGCCTCGAGGGCATGCTCCGCGACGCTTTCCGCACGCGCAAGGACAAGACCGTCTACCTCAAGGCCGACGCGGGCCTCGCCTACGGCGCGGTGATCGAGACGATGGACATGGTCCGGCGCGCCGGCATCGAGCGCCTCGGCATGGTGACCGAGCCCGTCCGCGAGCGCTGACATGAGCATCGCCGCCGCCACGATCCGGATGCGTCCGGCGCGCGGCCCTGCCCTCGGGAAGGCGCCGCTGCCCATCACGGCAACGGTCCTCTCGGCGATGCTGCACGTCGTCCTCGCCGTCGTCTTCGTGCTCGCGCCGTACGTGTGGTCGCCGTCGCAGCCCAAGACGTACATCGTCAATCTCGTGCCCGCCGTCGCCGCCGTCGGCTCGCCGCAAGGACAGGCGACGCCCGCGCTGCCGCCGCGGCCGGAAGAGGTCGCGCCCGCACTGCCGGCGCGCCCGACGGAGCTGCCGCAGCGGGAAGCCACGCGGGAGACGACGGCGCCCGAGATGCCGGCGCGCGCGCGCGAGCTGCCCGACCGGGCGCTGGCGCCGCGTCCGTCGGCCGCGCCGCGGGCGGGCGACAAGGAGCTGCCCTCGATGGCGAGCTCGTCGTCCAAGCCGGCGCCCGCGCCGGAGCGCGCGCTGAGCGAGACGGTGGCGCGCGCCACGACGCCTCCTCCCATCGGACGGCGTGATGGGTCGCCGCAGGGCGCGGGCGCGATGACGCTCAACGTCACCGACTTTCCCTTCGCGTGGTACCTGAGCCGCGTGCAGGCAAAGGTCACCGAGCGCTGGGCCGACAAGGCGATTCCCGGCCAGCAGCCGGTCGCCGTCTTCGAGATCAACCGCGATGGCCGAGTCACCGCGCTCGCGATCGAGAAGCCGTCCGGCAACCCGTACTATGATCAGGCCGCGCTGCGCGCCATCACCGAGGCGGCGCCGTTCCCGCCGCTGCCGCCCGAGTTCTCCGGCCCGGTGCTGCGCGTGCACCTGGGCTTCAATTTCTCCGCCGAGCGAGGTTAATCAGTGTCCTGTCGAACGATGTCGGCCGTCGCGATGCTCGCTGTTTTCCTGGCGCTCACCGCGCCGTGGCCGTCGCCCGCGCAGCAGACCGGCGGGCCGGCCACCGACGTGTACGTCAACGTGACGGGAGGCGGCGCCAAGAAGCTCAACATCGCCGTCCCCGAGTTCACCGTGGTCGCGGGCACCGACACCGCGGGCAACGCCAAGCTGCTCGCGTCGGTGACCGGCAGTGACCTCACCTTCTCCGGGCTGTTCAGCGTCGTTGCCGGAACGGGGGCGATCCCGGCGAACAACCCGGCGATGCTCGAGCAGTCGTGGCGGGAGTTCGCGGCCGCCGGCGCCCACGCGGGGTTGCACGGTCTGCTCACCGTGAGATCGGATCGGCTCGAGGGCGAGATGCGGCTCTACGACCTCACCACGCCCGACCACCGCCTCATCGCGACCAAGAAGTTCGAGACGCCGATCGCGCTGCCGCGCAGGCTCGCGCACAAGATCGCGGACGACGTCGTCCTGCAGTTCACGGGCGAGTCGGGGATCGCGGACACCAAGCTCGCCTACGTGATGGGGCCGCTCGGCGCCAAAGAGATCGTCATCTCGGACTACGACGGCGTCGGTCAGGCGCCGGTCACGCGCAACGGCTCCATCAACCTGACGCCGGTGTGGAGTCCGGATGCGCGCTCGCTCGCGTACACGTCCTACAAGCAGGGTTACCCCGACCTCTACCGCGTGTTCCCGTTCGAGCGGCGGCCCGAGCAGACGCTGGCGGCGTTCGTCGGCATCAACACCTCGCCCGCCTTCAGCCCCGACGGCAAGAGCCTCGCGCTCACGCTCAGCAAGGACGGAAACCCGGAGATCTACGTCTATGCGCTGGCCACGGCCACGATGCGCCGGCTCACGCGCAACGCGGGCATCGACACCGAGCCGACGTGGTCACCCTCGGGACGCCAGATCGCCTTCATCTCCGACCGCAACGGAACGCCCAACGTCTATGTGATGGACGCCGACGGGCTGAGCGTGCGGCAGCTGACGTCGGGCGGGTTCCACACGCAGCCGCGCTGGTCGCCGAAGGGTGACACGCTCGTCTACACGGCGCGCGGGGCCACGCACGACCTCTGGATCGTGAACGTGGACGGCTCGAATCCACGCCGCCTCACGGGTGGCACCGCCGACAACCAGGGCGCAACGTGGGCGCCCAACGGCCGTCACCTCGCGTTCCAGTCGAATCGCAACGGACGCTGGCAAATCTTCGCGATGCTGGCCGACGGTTCGGCCCAGGAGGCCGTCACCCGCGGCGCCGGCGAAGCGACAAGTCCTTCGTGGTCGCCTCGCTTGCCGTGATACCCTTTTCCCGTTGAAGAAGCGGACACTCCAGCGCACGCCAAAAGGAGACGTCATGCTTACGCGCTGCTCGCATCTCGTGCTCTCATCATTGCTCGTCGCCGCCGTGGTGCTCAGCGGCTGCGCCAAGCGACCCGCGACCACGCAAGCGGCCGCTCCCGCGCCGACCGGCTCCGCGAGCACGACCGCGTCCACGCCGCCGCCCGCCCCGGCGCCGGTGCAGAGCGACACGCCGACGGCCGCCACGACGACGCCGGCTCCAAGCAGCACGGCTCGGCCAGCCGTGCAGGATTTCGCCGCAGTTCCCGAGCTCGTCGACGTGTTCTTCGATTTCGACAAGTACGACATCCGCTCCGAACGACGCGCCAAGTCCACGATGAACTATCTGGTGTCGCAGGGCGTGCAGGCCAACCGCATCACCATCATCAGCTACGGGGAAGAGCGCCCACAGTGCACCGAGCACAACGAAGCGTGCTGGGCCAAGAACCGCCGCGCGCACTTCCTCGCCAAGCCCCGGTAGCCTCGGATTCCATGGCGAGGGGAAGGTGCGCCCTTCTCCTCGCCGTCTTGTTGCTCGGCGGCTGCGCGTCGGTCCAGGACGTCACCGGCGTCGCCACCCAACAGGATCTCGTCCAGCTCCGGACGGACGTGACGATCGCGCAGCAGCGTGCCCAGCGCGCGCTCGGCGAGGCCGAGGCCGCGCTCGCGCAGGCGCAGCGTCGCGAGCGCGAGCGTGACGGGGAAGCCGAGCGGCGTCTGGCCGCGCTGGCGGAGCGCGTGGACGCCCTGACGTCGTCGCTCACCACGCTTTCCGGCCAGCTCGACGAGCTGAACAGCAGGGTCGACGCGCTCTCGCGCCAGCCGCGCGCGGCCGCACCGGCGCCCACGGCGACGCGTTCACCCAGCGCCGTGCCCGCCGTCCCGGCGGCGGCGGCGCCGCCACCGGCGGCCGGCGGCAACCGGCCCACGACCAACGCGCTGCAGCCGCAAGACATCTATCAGGCGGCGTACCTCGATTTCAGCAAGGGCAGTTATGCGCTGGCGATCGCCGGCTTTCGCGAGTTCCTGCGCCGCTTCCCGGACCAGGCGCTCGCGGGTGCCGCGCAGTACTGGATCGGCGAGGCGCACTTCTCGCTCGCGCGCGGGTATACGAACGCGGGACAGTCTCAGCCGGCGACCGAAGCCCTCGAGCAGGCCGTGCAGGAATTCCGGAAGGTGCTCGCCAACTACCCGCGCAGCGACAAGGCGCCGGCGTCCCTGTACAAGGAGGCGCTGGTGTTGCTCGAGCTGAAGCAGCCTGCGGTCGCGGAGCAGCGACTGCAATATCTCGTGGAGACGTTCCCGCAATCCGAGGAGAGCGCGCTGGCGCGCGAGCGCCTTGCGGCGCTGCGGCCGCGCTGAGCCCTCCTACTTCGCGTCGAGGCCGAGCACCCAGACCACGGCCACGTCACGCTCCGGCGTGCCGTAGACCATGACCGTGGCGCCGGGATGCCCCGTGGAGGCGGACCGGACGATGACGCCGTCCGGCTGCGTGCCACCCGGACCGAACTGCCAGACACCGATCGATACGAGGAGCGCTGCCGCGAGCGCGCCGCCGAGCGCCCATTGCGGGCGCGACGCCCGGCGGGCCGCCGGGGCGGGCCGCGCGGTTTTCGCCGCGTCGACGGCCCGGACGACACCCGGCCAGAAGCCGGTCCAGTCCGGTTCGGCCATGACGACGTTCTGCTGGAGGAGGGCCCGGAGACGGCGCAGCCCTTCGGCCTCGCGCTGGCACACCCCACAAGTCGCCAGATGGGCGGCCGTCGAGCGCGCCGTCCCGTCATCGAGGGCCCCATCGAGATAGGCCCCCAGTCGTCGTCGGTTCAGGTAATGGCTCAGCACGTTGGTTGGACGGTCGGCCCCCCCGCCGCTATTCTCAGGTCCGCACCATGATAGCCGAGCGGCCGACGACCGTCCCCGCGGGCACCGAGACCCTCGAGGCGCGTCTCGGCGTGCCCGCCGGGGCCCGGCTGGGCGTCGTCGTCAGCCATCCCCACCCTCTCTATGGGGGCGACATGGACAGTCCGGTGGTCGCCCGCATCGTCGAGAGCTGCGCGGGCCGGGGGCTGGCCACCCTGCGATTCAACTTCCGCGGGGTCGGCGCCTCCACGGGGCGGCACGACGAAGGCCGGGGCGAGCAGGACGACGTCCGCGCCAGCCTCGCCCGCCTGCAAGATGCGCTGGGCGGCGACGGCCGCGTGGCGCTGGCCGGGTACTCCTTCGGCGCGGCCGTGGCGGCGGCGGTGGCCGTCACGGCGCCGGTGGCGGGGCTCGCGCTGGTGGCGCCGCCGCTGCGCGTCACCGACGTCCACCTGCCCGCGGGAGTCGACGGGCCGGTGCTCGTCGTCGTGGGCGCGGAGGATCAATATTGTCCCGCCGATGCGCTCGAGACGCTGCGCGTGAGCCTGCCGGCGGCGACGGTGGTCGTGGTCGAGGGCGCCGATCATTTCTTCTTCGGATCGCTCGCGCCGCTCGGCGAAGCCGTCGCCGCCTGGGCCGACGCGCTGCTCGGCGCCTAAATCCGCGGCAATCGCTGCGGCGTCGCCGTGCCGGCGGACAGGATGATGCGGATGCCTTCCTCCACGCTGAGGCCCGTGTGGATCACGTCCTCGCTGGGCACCACGATGATGTCGCCGAGATAGAGGTTGTTCGACGGCACGAAGACGGTCACCATCTCTCCCTTGCCGGCGGGCGATTCGAGCAACACCTGGCTCGTCACGAACCCAAACGCGTACGCGCCTTCGCGCGGATGCTGGACGAGCACGACGGCCTTGAACGAGTTCCGCCGCTCCGGCGAGAAGGAGTCGATGAGCATCTTCACCGACGGGTACAGCAGCCGGAAGACGGGCACGCGGTACAGCCAGCGGTCGCCGAAGGCGAGGACGCGACGTCCCGCCACGTTGCGCGCGACGATCCCCATGAGGAGGATCAGGACCACCGCGGTGAGGAAGCCGAGGCCCCAGCCCTCGACGGGCCGGCGGAGGATGCGCTCGTATATCGGGGCGAAGCGGCTGTCGATCCAGCTCCAGAAGGCGTACAGAATCCACGCGGTGGCGACGACGGGAACGGTGACGAAGAAGCCGGCGATCAGTCGGACCTTGAGCCAGGTCTTCATCACGTCGACTATGACATGACGCGCCGGAATCCCCAAACCCGCCGCCGCGCGCTCGTGACGGGCGGCGCCATACGCCTCGGCCGTGCCATCGCGCTGGGTCTCGCCGACGCCGGCTTCGACGTCGTCATCGGCTATCACCGCTCACGCGCCGACGCCCGTGCGACCGTGCGGGCCCTGAAAGCGCGCGGTGCGCACGCCGTCGCGTTGCGCGCCGATCTCCGCGACGCCGCCGCCGCGCACCGCCTCGTGGCGGGCGCCGCGCGCGCCCTCGGCGGGCTCGACGCGCTCGTCAACAGCGCGGCGGGCTTCGCCCGCACGCCGCTCGTGAGCGCCACCCGCGCCGAGTGGGACGCGCTGCTCGACGTCAATCTGAGGGCCGCCTTCCTGGGCACGCAGGCGGCGGTCACGCACATGCCGACCGGCGGCCACGTCGTGAACATCGCCGACGCGTGGGCGCGCGGGGCCCCGGCGGGCTGGTCGGCCTACGCGGCGTCGAAGGCGGGAATGGAGACGCTCACGCGGGTGCTCGCCGCCGAGCTGCGATCGCGCGCGATCACCGTGAACTGCGTCGCGCCGGGGCCGGTGCTGAAGCCCGAGCGCCTACCGCGCGCGCGCTGGCGCGCCATCACGCGCGGCCGCGCCGGACGTCCGGCGGACGTCGTGCGCGCGGTCGTGCGCTACGCCACCTGCGCGCCGTCACTGACCGGACGCGTGGCGACGATCGCCGGAGGGCGGAGCGGAACTACAGCCCGGAGGCGTCGAGCAGGTCGGTGAGGTTGTTGACGTTGACCCAGCCGCCGCGCACGTAGACGACGCGCACCGGACGGCCGGCGGCCAGCACTCGCGTGATCAGATCCGATAGCCGCGCCGCGCGCAGCGTGCCGTCGGCGCGCGCGCCGGCGATCGCCTCGCGCAGCCACGCGGCGCCGTCACGGCCGGCGTGCAGCAGGCCGACCCACACGCCATGGCCTGCGGCGGGCGCGACGGCGTCGCCGATCCCGGCGAGCCACACCTCGTCGAACAGCAGGCGCCCACTGTCGGGACGCGCCGCGCGCACGCGATCGGGCGCGGCGCTCGCCGCCAGCGTCGAGTCCACGACGAGCGTGATCCCGTCGCCCGCGTCCTCGAGCAGCGCCTGGACGAGATGACGCTTGAGGACGATGTCGCCGAACGCCACGAGGGTGCCCGGCACCAGCAACTCCTCGGCGAGCGCGAGCGAGAACGCCTCGCCGGTCTCGGCGAAGTCCAGGTTGTCGACGAACCGCGCTCCCGCGACGTCCACGGCGGCGGCGTGGTGGCCGCGCACGACGGTGACGCCGCGGCAGCCGAAGTGGGTGAAATCGTCGAGCAGCCGCCTGAGGATCGGCCGCCCCTGCACCTTGAGCATGGCCTTCGGCGCGGTGGTGGTGAGGCCGCCGAAGTCCGTCGCGGCGCCGGCCGCCAGCACGATCGCCGAGAGCGACGCGCCGCGCGCGACCGGCAGGTAGCGCTTCTCCGCCTCCTGCAGCTCCTCGTCGCCCTGCAGGCGGAAGACGTCGTGCAGCGGCGCGACGTGCGGCTCGACGTCGAGTAGCGACTCGGCCGCGCGGATTTTCGCCGCGGTCGCCTGCATGGCCGGGATGGCCGCGCGCAGCACGTGGTTGGCCCAGATCACGACGCTCACGCGGCGCGCGCGGAACTCCTCGGTGGGCGTGCGCCAGTACTTCGTCGGCACCAGCACCACAGGCGCGCGGTCGCTCCACTCGTCGAGGAACGCGAAGATCTCGGCGGGGCTCGACTGGCGGCTGTGGATCAGGATCGCGTCGGCGCCCGCGCGATGGTAGGCCTCCGCACGCTTGATGGCCTCCGCGAGACCCCAGCCCGCGATGAGCGCCTCCACGCGCGCGACCAGCACGAAGTCGGCGTCGGTCTGGCTGTCCTTGCCCGCCTTGATCTTGCCGCAGAACTCGTCGACGTCGGCCAGCGGCTGCAGCTCGGAGCGCAGGAACGAGTTCGTCTTCGGGAAGAGCTTGTCCTCGATGGTGACGCCGGCCACCCCGACCTGCTCGAGCTTGCGTACGAGCCGCCGCATGTTGTTGAAGTTGCCGTAGCCCGTGTCGCCGTCGAGGAGGAGGGGGATCGAGGTCGCCTCGGCCATGAACGCCACGTGGTCCACCACCTGCGACCAGGACAGCTCGTTGTTGTCGCGCACGCCGAAGGCCGCCGAGATCGTCAGCCCGCTGCCCCAGATGCCCTCGAACCCGGCCTCCTCGACGATGCGTGCGGAGAGCCCGCTGTGCGCTTCCATCAGGAAGGCGATCTCCGGGCGCGTGACGAGCCGCTTGAGCGCGGTCGTGCGCCGTGGCGTCACAGGCTGGCCCGAAAGCGATCGCGGATCTCGGCCGGGCTGTACGGGATGCGCGGAACGTCCGTTTCCTCCGCGGTCGTCTTCACCAGCACGAAGTGCGGCCCGTCGGCGCCGAGCGCGGCGCGCACGGCCGACTCCGTCTCCGCGGCCGTGGTGACGGCGGTCACCGTGCCGTAGCCGGCCGCCGCGGCCACACGGTCCAGGCGCACGCCGCGCGAGGGCGAGATCTGGTTGCCCGTGGAGCCGTAGACCTCGTTGTCGAACACGACGTGGACCAGGCGCCGGGGCCTCAGCCCGCCGACCATGGCGAGGATCCCGAAGTTCATCAGGAGGTTGCCGTCGCCGTCGAACACGACGGCGGCGCGCTCGGCCTGCGCGAGCGTGAGGCCGAGGCCGATCGCGGAGGCCAGGCCCATCGAGCCGATCATGTAGAAGTTCTGCGGTCGGTCGCCGACGGAGAACGACTCGCGGCAGATGTAGCCGTTGGCATGCACGATCGGCTCGGTGCCGATCGGCTTGCGGGCGGCCGTGATCGCCGCCAGCCGCGAGATGCGCGGGACGAGGGTCGCGTCCCCTCGCGGCGCCGTCGCAGGGTCTCCGGCGCCCGACCGTCGGCGAGTCTCGGCGTCGCGCCGAACGCCCGCGTCGTGATGAGCCCCGCCCGTTTGCACCACTCTCGGGGGGACGACGATGGCCACCGGCTGCATCCGCGTGTCCATCTCCTTCGCGGCCCACGCGACGTCGTCGGCCGCGCTTTCGGCGGACAGCACGCGGTATGGCATGCCGAGCAGGTCGAGGATCTGCGGCGTGATGCGTCCGGTGAGGATGTGCTCCGGCGCGTCCTTGCCCTCATGGCCGCGCCAGGTCACGACCACCAGCAGGGGAAGCCCGTACATCAGCGACAGCGACGCGAGCGCGTTGAGGCTCGTGCCGAGGCCCGAGTTCTGCATGAGGACACACGGCCGGCGGCCCGCGAGCCAGGCGCCGGCGGCCAGGCCGACGGCGGCGTCCTCGCGCACGGCGGCCACATACGGCGCCTCGCGCTCCGTCTCGAGCACCGCGATGACGTCCTCGACGAGCGAGCACGGCACGCCCGTGAAGAAGTCGAAGCCGTGGCGCGTCAGCAGCGTCGCGACCTCGCTGCCGGAGATCACGCGGGACCTACGGCTGGACCATGCGGGCGCCGCCGCCCATGGTCCGAAGGAAATCGCCGAGCGACGCGAACCGCATGAACGGGTTCTGACGCTTCTCGGCGCCGATGGTGGACGACGGGCCACCGTAGTTGTGGCCCGGGAAGAGCAGCGTATTGTCGGGCAGCGCGCCGAGCCGCTGCGTGAGCGAGTAGTACATCTCGCTCGGATCGCTGCCGGGCAGGTCCGTGCGCCCGCACGAGCCGATGAAGAGCGTGTCGCCGGAGACGAGCCGGCCGTCGACGAGGAAGCACTGTGAGCCGGGCGTGTGCCCCGGCGTGTGCAGGAACATCAGGGCGAGCCGCCCGATCGCCAGCGTGTCGTGGTTGTCGACCTTCACGAGATCGGAGCCGAGCCCCGGCAGGAATTCCCGCTCCGCCTTGTGCACGTAGACCTTGAGCGGGACGCGCGCGAGCAGCTCCTCGACACCGGGGATGCGGCCGGGCATGCCCCACGAGGCGAGGCTGCCGCCCACGTGGTCTTGATGCGTATGGGTCACCAGCGCGCCGGTGAGCCGCATGTCGTCGGCCTGCGCGGTGTCGACGATCGTGTCGATCTCCCACGCGGGATCCACCACGACGCACTCGCGGGCCACCGGGTCGCCGACGAGATAGACGAAGTTCTGCATCGGCCCCAGCTCGAGCTGCTTGAGATAGATTCCCGCCTCGGTCACGGTGTCTCATGCTACAGCGGGCGGCGGGCACGGTCCAGAAAAGGCGCGGGCGCTACACGATGCTGATGAAGGCGTAGCCGACGGTGCGCAGCTCGTGGTCCACGCTCGCGCGCCGACGCCGGTCGCCCTGGCGCCGCTCGAACGGCCGTCCGGCCACGATGTGAGGGTTGGAGGTGGCGCGGCGCTCACCGCTGCGGCGATCCCAGATCACCTGCACGTTCTCGGCGTCGGCGAACGTCTGGCTGAGGTAGCGATAGAGGTCGGGGCGGTCGCGCGCGACGATGAAGATCTCACGCGGCATCGGCGGAGACTCTATCATCCCTTCAGATCCTCGGGCACCTTGGGGGCCGGGCCCAGGGTGCGTGGGTCGACCGCGTAAATGGCGGGCCCGGCGCCCGTCCGTACGTACGCGCGCTCGGCGTCCTGGCGGCCGACGGTCAGCCGCCCGAGCTCGCCGCCGTCGCCCCGGAACATGACGACCTCCAGCGTCGGCGCGTCGAGCCCATATTTCGCGGCGTCCTCGCCGTTGGGCGCGACGACCTGCTTCCAGCGCAGCGACCGGACGCCGTAGACGATGTCGTCCACCCGCGCGCCCTTGGCGGCGCTCTTGGTCGGCTCCACGAGCTTCCAGTCCGTGTCGCCGCTCCGCTCGAGGACGGCCGTCTGCCCGCCGGCCTTCACGCGCATCCGCTTGATGTCCTTGGGCTCGAGCCCGGAGAAGAGCGCGTGATCCCGGAGGTCGTCCACGGAGCGGCCCAGGTCGTCGAGCACCTTGCCGTCCACCAGCACGACCGGTCCGCGGCCGGCGACGCCGGCGTAGGCGCTCGGCGCGCCGCCGCGGCGCTCGCCCGACGGCGCGAGCAACAGCGTGGTCGGCGGCTTGCCCTGCTCGGTGAGGGTCAGCTTCACGGTCGGCCTGGCGAGCACGCGCGGCACGGCGGAGGCGTCGTCACTCAGGAATCCCTGCGCGCGCAGCTCGCGCAGCCGCGTCAGCAGCGCGCCCGCCTCGACCTGGTCGGCCGGCAGCGCCTGCGGCGCCGTGATCGTCCAGCGATCCTTGTCGCGCGCGAGCGTGACGGCGCCCTTCGGGCTCTCGAGGTCGACGCGCACGACCTTGTCGCGGTCGAGCGCGACCACGTGCTTGTCGCGCAGCGCGCCCACCGTGCGCGGGATCGCCGTCGCGACGTCCTCGGGCAGGAGCAGCACGCTCGACTCGCCCTCGCGCATCGCGTAGACGCCCTTCTTCGCCTGGTCGTTCCGGCCCACCAGCAGCGTGCGGCTCGCGCGCTCCTTGTCTTTGCCCGTGTGGATGGTGAGGCGCAGGGGCGTGGCGAGCCCGTAGGTCGCGAGCGAGCGCGGCGTCTCCGCCACGAACTCCTTCACCTTCGCCGCCGTGAGCTTCTCGAACATGTTACCGACCGCCTCGGTGTCCGCGGGCAACGCGGCGGGTCTGGTGATCCGCCAGGCGTCGCCAACGTGGGCCACCGCCAGCGTTCCACCGTCGGACGCGATGTCGAATCCCGAGACCGCGTTGCGGTCGAGGGTGAGGATCGTCCGATCGCGGAACTCGGTGGCAGGCTTGGTGGCCTCGCGCAGCACGCCGTCGGACAGGGCGACGACGGCGGGCTTGCCCGTCTCGCGCGCGTAGACCCAGACGCCGGTCGGCGTCTTGCTCCCGAGCGCCAGTCCCAGCGTCTTGCCGTCCTTGAGCGTCAGAGTGATCTCGGCCGCGGGCTTGTCGAGGCCGAAGTCGGCGAGCGCGGCGGGCTTGGGATCGATCTCGCGGTCGACCTTGGCCGTGAGCACGGTGGTGAGCGTCTCCTCGACGCGTGCCCGGTCGCCGCGGGCGACGACCGGGGACCTCACCTCCCACGCGTCGCCGGCGCGCGTCAGCCGCACCGTGTCGTCGCGCCGCCTGAGCTCGACGGCGGTGACGTCGGCCGCCTCGGCCGAAAAGACGCGCCCCTTGCGCGTCTCGGCGCGCTCGCGGTCGGGCGCCCAGCGGACGTCGTAGACGTAGTAGAAGCCGCCGACGAGCAGGAGGACGACGGCGAGTGCCGCGGTAGTCTGCCAGCGCATGGGGCGACTAGTTCGCGGCGCGCCGGCGGACCAGGGCGACGATCCCGCCCGCGAGCACGAGGCCGGGCAGGACGACGAGCGGCAGCACGGCCACGACGCGACCCTGCTGGGCGCTGAGGAAGATCGGCGTCTGCTTCGTGTCCTTCGGCCGCACCGTGATCTGGTCCTCCTCCTCGGCGAGCCAGCTCACCGTGTTGAGGAAGAAGTCGCGGTTGCCCTGCACGTTGAGGAACTGGTTGGTGGCGAGGTTCGAGGTGCCGTACACGACGATGCGCGCCTTGTCCTTGGTCACGACCGCGGCCACGGACAGCGGCCCCTTGGGATCCTGGGGATCCGGCTTGGCCGTCCCCTGCTCGAGCGCCTGCCGGTCCGTCTCCCCCCACGATTCGGGGCTCGTCTTCGCGAGCGGCTGCACGTTGATGCCGGCGGGCAGCGGCTTGGCCGGGGTCACCGAGCGCGTCAGCGGAAAGAGCGTGGTGATGCCGGCGAGGTCGCGCGTGATCGGGTGCGGCTCGTACTGCTGGATGATCGGCACCTCGGGCCCGATGCCGAAGAGCCGGCCGATCGGCGAGAGCTCGACCACGAGGTTGTCGCCCAGGTCCACGCCCCAGCGGCCGAGGAAGCGCTTGATGACGGCGTCCTGCATCTTGCCGGGGAACGGCGGGTCCACCATCGCGAGCACCTTGCCACCCTTGGCGAGGTAGCGGTCGAGCGCATCGACCTCCGGTGCGAACAGGTCGGTGCGCGGGCCCGCGATCACCACGACGGCCGCGTCGTCGGGGATCGCCGCCTTCAGCGCGAGGGCGAGCGACTTCACCTCGTAGTTCGACTTCTCGAGCGCGCCCTTGGCCTCCGAGAACCCCGCGCGCTCGCTGCTGCCGAGCTCGTGCTCGCCGTGGCCCTGCACGACGTACACGATGCGCTTGCCCTCGCGCGTCACCTTGAGGAGACCGTTGGTGAGCTTCTCCTCCTCGGCGTCCAGCACCTTCTCGGAGCGCGCCTTGGTCTCGAGCACGATGGTGCCGTAGGACTCGATACCGTAGCGCCGCGCCAGCGCGGGGTCGCTGTCGGGGTCCGCGATCTTCCACGTGAACTTCTTGCCCGCATAGCCCGCGTACTGCTTGAAAAGGTCCTCGGCCACGCGCTTGCCCGGCTGGTCGGAGCGGAAGAACCCGACGACGTTCACGTCGTCCTTGAGGCCGCGGAGGACCTGCACCGTCTGCGGCGACAGGCTCCGCCGCTTGTTCTCGGTGAGGTCGAGCCGCGCGCTGTGGCGCGCCGACAGCGCCTCCACGAACCCGATCACGCCGAGGACGAGCACGATCGAGATCACGGCGTTGAGCCCGTAGGACACCGTGCGCCCACCGACCTTGTGGCGCGCGCCGGCCAGCCACGGCAGCGCGGAGAGCGCCACCAGCACGATGCCGGCGCCGACGAGCGGCCACCAGAGGCGCCCCTGCGCGGGCAGCGCGAAGGGCTGGGCCACCGCCGCCGCCAGCGCGATCAGCCCGAGATAGAACACCACGTCCGTGAGACGCCGCACCCGCCTACCCCTTCCACCGGCGCGCCTCGAGGGAGCGCAGCGCCAGGAACAGCGCGACCAGCGTGAAGTTCACGTAGAAGATGACGTCCTTCGTCTCGAACACGCCCTTGGCGAAGCTCTCGTTGTGCTCGGTCAGCGAGAGGTGCTGGAGCACCCGCGCCAGCGCGGGGTCCGCGAAGTCGGCCGACCAGCCCACCACCCAGAACATCAGGAGGATGAGGAAGCTCACCAGCGCGGCCACGATCTGGTTCTCGGTGAGCGACGAGGCGAACACGCCCACGGCGATGAAGGTTGCGCCCATGAGCAGCAAGCCCGCGTAGCCGGTGAGGATCGGCCCCCACTCGAGCGGCGCGAAGTACCAGATGATGGCCGGGTAGAGCAGCGTGAGCGCGATCATCAGCACGTAGAGGGTGAAGGCGGCCAGGAACTTGGCGAGCAGCACGGCCCCGTCGCGCACGGGATAGGTCAGCAGCAGCTCGATGGTGCCGCTGCGCCGCTCGTTCAGGCCGCCGCCCATCGGGTTCATGGCCGACTGCATCGACACGCGCGCGTAGTAGCTGAAGATCGAATAGAAGAAATAGCCGGCGATGAACAGGAAGACGGCCATGATCACCCACGCCACCGGCGAGGTGAAGTAGAGCCGCATCTCCTTCTTGAAGATCGGCCAGATCCTCACGAGGTGGGCGCCTCCGGCTCGCTCTGCTCACCGGCCACCACGTGGAGGAAGACTTCCTCGAGGGTCATGCCCATCCGGCGCAGCTCGCGCAGGTCCCAGCGCTGCTGGGCGGCGAGCCGGAAGACTTCGCCGCGGACGTCGCGGCCCCGCGAGGACTCCACGACGTAGCGCCCGATGCCGTCGAAGCCCGGCAGGTCGCTCACCGAGACCACGCCGGGAATCACCCGCAGGGCCTCGCGGACGGCGGCCGGCGACGGCGCCGCGATCTCCACCTCCACCCGCGCGGTCGGGAAGAACTGCTCCACCAGCGTGTCGATGGGGCCCTGGGCGACGATGGCGCCCTTGTTGATGATCACCACCGAGGAGCAGACCATCGAGACCTCGGGCAGGATGTGCGTCGACAGGATCACCGTGTGCTCGCCCGCCAGCGACTTGATGAGCTCCCGGATCTCGGTGATCTGCCGCGGGTCGAGACCGATCGTCGGCTCGTCGAGGATCAGCACGGCGGGATCGCTCACGATCGCCTGCGCCAGTCCCACCCGCTGGCGGTAGCCCTTGGAGAGCTTGCCGATCAGCCGGTTCTGGACGTCGGCGATGCGGCAGCGATCCATGGCCTCGGCCACGCGCTTCTTGCGCTCGCCGCGGGGCACACCCTTGGTCTCGGCCACGAAGTCGAGGTACGCCGCCACCCGGAGATCCGTGTAGAGCGGGACGCTCTCCGGCAGGTAGCCGATGCGCCGGCGCACCTCCATCGACTCGCTGAACACGTCGAAGCCGGCCACCTTCGCGGTGCCGCCGCTGGCCGGCATGAAGCAGGAAAGGATGCGCATGGTCGTCGACTTGCCGGCGCCATTGGGGCCGAGGAAGCCGACGATCTCACCGGGCGCGACGCTGAACGACACGTCGCGTATCGCGGTGACGGGGCCGTAGTGCTTGGTGAGGTTCTGGACTTCGATCATCCGACCGACTTCGAATTATACCGCCGGAGGCAACGGCGGCGAAGGGACCGGCATGATGGCGGCCAGCCAGTCGGGAACGGCGATCATCTTGGACGTCGCCGGGTCCCAGCACGCGTGCAGGGTCGAGCCGCTGGCCACGCGCTCGTCGCGGTCTCGCACCAGCTCGTAGCCGAAGCGGAAAGAGGCACGCTTGCGCTCGGCGATCCAGCAGCGCGCCTGGAGCAGATCGTCGAGGAGCGCCGGCTTGTGGTAGCGCACGACGGCCTCGACCACCGGCATGTGGACCTTCTGGTCGACGTCCGACATCGCGTGGCCCTGCTGGCGCAGGAACTCGACGCGCGCCACCTCGAAGTAGGTCAGGTAGTTCGCGTAGTAGACGACCTTCATGCAGTCGGTCTCGGCGTAGCGCACGCGGATGGGCGTGGTGGCGATCACAGGTACTGGCCGTAGCGGATCTTCTCGACCACGCTGCGCACGCGCTTGTAGCGGTCGATGGCCTCCAGCAGATCCTGCGTGCTGACCCGCGAGGCCTGACCGCCCTCGGCCGCCTCGTGCACCTTCTCCTCGAGCGCGCGGCTCAGGATCTCGGTGATGTCGGCGCCGCTCATGCCGCCCATCATCGGCAGCACCTTGCGGTAGTCGACGGGCTCGAAGAGGGCGCGGTCGGCCGTGCGCTCCATGCGCGTCTTGAGCAGCTCGAGGATCTCACGCTGCTCGTCGGCGTCCGGCAGCGCGACCTCCACCAGGTGGTCGAGGCGCCCGGGCGTCACCAGCGCGGCGTCCACGGCGTCCGTGCGGCTGGTGGACGCGATGACGAGGATGCGCGCGGTCTCGGGCACGCCGTCCAGCCGCTCGCACAGCGTGGCCACGAGCCGCGCGCTCGCCTCGCGGGCCTGCGGCGGCGGCAGCAGGTGCTCGAGGGACAGGGCCTCGGTCTCGTCGAGGAAGAGGACGGCCTTCCCCTCGCCCATCGCGATCCTCAGGATCTCCTGCAGCAGCTCGCCGGTGTTGGCGCCGAACTTGGAGGTCAGGTTGAAGAGCTTGACGTGGTAGAAGATCGCCCCCGCCGAGGTCGCCAGCGCGCGCGCCAGCTTCGATTTCCCGGTGCCCGGCGGCCCGTACAGCAGCACGCCCTTGGGCGGCCTGATCCCCCACTGCTGATAGAGCTCGGGGCTGGTGAGCGCGTGCGCGAAGCCGCGCACCATCGTCTTCGCGTGCGCCAGCCCGCCGATGTCGTCGAACGAGACGCTCGGCTTGATGTCGGTCTCGACACGACCCGTGAGGTCGCCGAACTTCTCGCCGAGCTTCGCGAAGACGTCCTCGATCCGGCGCTGCAGGGCCCAGCGGAGGTCGTCGGCTTCGAGCTTGGACATCGAGCGTCAGTATACGCCGGGCCCGCTCAGGCGGCGGCGGGCGCCGGGCGCGCCAGTCCCATGGACAGGGCCGCGCCCGCCAGCAGCGAGAAGGCGAGGATCGTCCACATCGAGGCATAGCCCAGGGTGTGCGCCACCCAGCCGAAGAGGAAGGCACCCGCCGCCTGGCCGACCAGGAACATGGCGCTGAAGACGCCGACGGCGGTCGCCCGCCGCGCAGGCCGCGCGAGGTCGGTCACCAGCGCGGCGAGGCCGGGATAGAGGAAGCCGTGGGCGCCCCCGGAGAGCAGGCCGGCCAGGAACAGCACCGGCACCACCGGCGCGGTGCTCGTGCGCGTGACCAGGATGCCCATGATCGCGAGCAGCGCGGGCGCGCTCGCCTGCAGGAACATCGAGGGCACGATGACCGCGCGGCGGCCGCGCGTGTCGATGAGCCGCCCGCCGAAGACGCGCACGGCGATGGCGGCGCCCGCGTAGGCCGTGTAGAAGAGCGAGAGCGTGGCGACGGCGAGGCTCTGGGCGAACGTCGGCAGGAAGGCGAAGATCGTTCCGGAGCCGAGACCGAAGAAGAGGCTCACCACCATGTGGCGCTGCAGCACGTCCTCGAGCCCGGCGCGCGCCCAGCCCGGTGCGGGCGCCGTGGCCACCGCGGGCCGAGATCCGCCGAGGCGCAGGACGAGGGCCAGTGGCACCGTCCCCAGCAGCGCCGAGATCACGAAGAGCATCCGGAAGCTCGCCTGGCGGACGATCCACTCGCCGAGCAGCGGCGCCACCGCCGTCGCCACGAAGCCGGAGACACCGAAGATGCCGAGCGCCCAGCCGCGCTGCGCGGCCGGCACGAGGTCCACGACGTACGAGAACATCGCGACGAAGTACACGGAGAAGCCCACGCCGTGCAGCGCCCGCACGAGCGCGAAGACGCCGATCGAGTCGAACGCGATCGGCAGCAGCGAGGCCCCCAGCACGAGCGCGGTGCCGCTCACCATGAAGAGCCGGCGCCCGAGCGCGTCCACCCACGGGCCCACCAGCGGCTGGCACACGATGCCGACGGCGCTGTAGACGCCCATCACGAGGCCGATGGCCACGTCGGTGCCGCCGAGCGCGTGAACGTGCAGCGGCAGCAGGACGTACCCGTTCAGGCTGAGGCTGAAGAAGAAGTTGGTGAGCGTCGCCCGCACGAAGGCGTTGTGTGCGAGTATCGGCGACGGCACGCCCGATTATCGCATGACGACCATCGACGCCACGCTGCGCGCCGCCGTCGCCGGCGCCGGCGACGACCTGACGCTCACCCTCGACCCCGCGTTCCAGGGCCTGCCCGACGCCGCGCACGGCGGCTCGGTCCTCGCCCTCTTCGACGTCCTCGCGGCGCGGCCCGGACCGCGCACGCTGCGCGGCCATTACCATCGCCGCGTGCCGCTCGGTGTGCCGCTCTCGCTCTCGCTCACGCGCGAGCCGGACGGGCTCGCGTGCCGCGTGGCAGACGGCGCCGGCGCGGTGCTCGTCGACGGCCGGGTCGCCGGCGCCGATTCCCCGGCCGCGTCGGTCGGCGCGCCCCGCATCGATGCCGCGCCGCTGCCCGTCTCGCGCACCTGCTTCGCCTGCGGCGTCGACAACGTGCTCGGCCTCGGCGCGCGCCTGTCCTTCGACGCGCGCGCCGTCGGCGGCGCCTGGACACCGCGGCCCGGCTTCCGCGCCGCCGACGGCCGGCTCGCGTCCGCCGCCCTCACGTCGCTGCTCGACGAGACCGCCTTCTGGCTGGGTGCGCTGGCCAGCGGCGAGGCGGGCATGACGACGGAGCTGGTGGTCGACCTGCACGGCGACGCGCCCGCAGCAGGCCGCGTGCTCGTCGCCGGCGAGCGCGCGGCCACGGCGCCGCGCGCCGGCGACACGCGCTACTGGCAGACGCACGTCAGCGCGCACGACGAGGCCGGGCGCCCCCTGGCGAGGGCGGCCATCACGTTCGTCGCGGTCCGTGGCGCCGCCCGGCGGCTCGTCACCGGCCTGCTCGCGCTCAATCCGCCCGACGTCGTCCGCCGCGTCTTTCCCGCCTACTGCGCGTGAGGCTACGGCGCGCGCCGCCCGACAGCAACGCTCGGAGCCTCGCGCCGCCCCTGCCAAGAGCCTGTCGGGTTATCGAGGGGTGCCACGGCTCCGCCGGGGCGCCCCGAGCGTTGGGGGGCTGGGGGGTTTTGGGAAGCTTCGTGACGCTCGGCCGCGGCGCGCCCGGCGTCAGCGTCTATGACGCGATGGGCCGCGCCGGTGTCGGGCTGGGTCTCATGCGCGACGGCGAGCCGCGCATGGTGCTCCTGGACGCTCGCGGCGGGACCGCGTGGAAGGCGCCGCAGCTATACGACGTTCTTCGCGCGCAGGGCGGCGAGCTCGTCGCGGCTGAGCCCGAGCCGGCCGCAGTAGATCTCCTCGTTGTCGGCGCCGATCTCGAGCGGTCCGGCGTGACGCACCTCGCCCGGCGTGGCCGACAGGCGCGGCACCACGCCCACCATCTGGAGCAACCCGCCGAGCGGGCTCGGCCGCTCGAGGATGTTGCCGCGCGCGCGCACCTGCGCGTCGTCGAAAATGTCGCGCACGCTCGCGACCCGCGAGCACGGCACCTCGGCGGCGTCCAGCCGCGCCAGCGCCTCGGTCGCATCGAGGGCCGCCACCCAGCGCGCCACCGCCGCGTCCACCTCGTCGCGCCGCGCGAGGCGGGCGGCCATGGTCGGGAACTCGGACACCAGCGGCGGCTGGCCCATGGCCTTCACGGCGAGACGCTCGAACATGCGGTCGTTGGTGCACGCGATGGCGATCCAGCCGCGATCGCGCGTCGGGTAGTGGTTGTGGGGCACGACGTATTCGGTGGCGGAACCGATCCGCTCGCGCACGTATCCGGTGGCGCCGTAGACGGGAATCAGCTCGTCGAGCATCCTCAGCATCGGCTCGTAGAGGCCGATGTCCACCACCTGTCCCTCGCCCGTCCGCTCGCGGTGGCGCAGCGCGGCCAGCGCGCCGAACGCGCCGAACGCGCCGGCGAGGTAGTCGGGGATGGTCGGCGTGCCCGGGCTCACGGGCGGACGATCCGGGTACCCCGAGAGGTAGGACGCGCCGCTGACGGCGGCGGCGATGCGGCCGAACCCCGGCCGCTCGCGCGCGGGGCCCGTCTGGCCGAACGCCGAGATGCGGACCATGACGAGACCGGGATTCACCGCGCGCAGATCCTCCCAGCCGAGACCCCAGCGCTCCATCGTCCCCGGACGGAAGTTCTCGGCGAGCACGTCGGCCGACACGGCGAGGCGCTTGAGCAGCGCCTGCCCCTCCGCCGCGCGCAGGTTGCACGTGATCGCTTTCTTATTGCGCGACTCGACGAGCCACCAGTCCGGCTGTCCGCTCGCCGCGCGACGGCCGAGGCGCCGCAAGTCGTCGCCGAGGCCCGGCTGCTCGACCTTGATCACGGTGGCGCCGAACTCGCCGAGCAGGGTGCAGCAGAAGGGCGCCGCCACGAAGGTGGCGCAATCCAGCACGGTGAGACCGTCGAGGGCCTGCACTACGCCGGCTTGGCCCCCGCCGAGGGGGGCTTCTTGTCGGCCTCGACCCAGGCCTGCCACTCGTCGGGCGTGTGTCCGACCGTGACCTTGCCGCCATTGCGGACGAGCGGCGTGCGCAGCAGCCGCGGCTCCGCCAGCGCGCGCTCGAGCAGACGCTGAGGCGAGTCCAGCGCGACGCGCAGCCCCATCGCCTTGTAGGTGGCGCCCCCTTTGTCGACGACGGCGGCCGGGCCGAAGCGGTCGGCGAATCGCTTCAGCTCGCCCTTCGAGGCGGGGCGCTCGCTCAGGTCGACGAAGTGCACGGCGATGCGGCGCTCGGCGAAGAAGCGCAGCGCCTTGCGCGTGTCCGGGCAGTCGTGGAAGCCGAATATTTGAATGTTGCTAGGCACGTCCCGGCTCCGTGCGCTCCGGCGCGGGTGGGGGCTCGTGCTCGCGCGCTCGCTGCGCGGCGTCTTTCAATTCGACGTACACGCTCATGGGCACCGGCGGATGACCGAGCGGGTTGGTGCGGCCGCTGCGCTCGCCGTGATAATCGGAGCCGCCGGTGGCGATGAGGCCGTGCCGGCGGCAGAGGTCCTGATAATGCGCCGTCTGCGCCGCGGAGTGCTCGGCGTAGATCGCCTCGATCCCCATGAGGCCGGCCTCGACCAGCTCGGGAATCAGCGCGTCGCGATCCGCGAGTCCCGGATGCGCGAAGACCGGCACACCGCGCGCACGGCGGATGATGCGCACCGCCTCGGCCGGCGTGAGCCGCTTGCGAGGGACGTTGGCCGGGCCGTTGACGTGCAGGTACCGGTCGAACGCCTCGCGCACGGATTTCACGTAGCCGCGCTGCACCATCACCTGCGCCACGTGCGGGCGGCCCGCCGCGCCCTCCTTCACGATGGCGAAGACCTCGGCGGGATCGATGGGCAATCCCAGCTCGGCCAGCCGCGCGGCGATGCGGTGCACGCGCGCCACGCGCTCGGCGCGCTGCTCGCGCAGGAAGTCCTGGAACCACGCCGCCTCGTGATCGACCAGGTAGCCGAGGACATGGACCTCGGCGCCGGGCACGTCGCAGTTGATCTCGAGGCCCGGTACGATGGTCAGCGGCCGGTGTTGCTCCGCCTCCGCGAGCGCGTCGCGCAGGCCGTCGGTGGAGTCGTGGTCGGTCACCGCGAGCACGCGCACGCCGCGCCGCGCCGCCGCGCGCACCAACTCGCTCGGCGACAGCGTACCGTCCGATGCGGTGGTGTGGGTGTGCAGGTCGACGCCGCCGGTCATTCCTGCGACATCAGGTAGCAGAGCATCGTGCGCACGGGGGCGCCGGTGGCGCCCTTGGGGCCCGTCGGCGTGTCCTTCTCGACGAAGGCGGGGCCCGCGATGTCGAGGTGCGCCCACGGCCGGTCGCCCGCGAACTCCTTCAGGAAGAGCCCGGCGGTGATGGCGCCGCCGCCGCGCGGGCCGACGTTGTTGAAGTCGGCGACCTCGCTCTTGAGGTGCTCGCGGTACTCGTCGATGAGCGGCAGTTGCCACATGCGCTCCCCGGCGTTCTCGGCGGCGGCGAGCAGCCGGTCGGCGAGGCCCTGGTCGTTGGCAAAGAGCCCCGAGCACAGCGGGCCGAGCGCGACGACGCACGCGCCGGTGAGGGTGGCCATGTCCACGGCCTCGTCGGCATCGACCTTCTCCCACGCGTAGCAGAGCGCGTCGGCCAGCGTCAGCCGCCCCTCGGCATCGGTGTTGCCGATCTCGATCGTGGTGCCGTTCATCGCGCGCAGCACGTCGCCGGGGCGGATGGCCGAGCCCGACGGCATGTTTTCGGTGGCCGCGATGAGACCGTGCACCTCCACCCCCGGCGCCAGCTCGGGCAACGCCCGCATGATGGCCAGCACGGCGGCGGCGCCCGACATGTCGTCCTTCATGCGCAGCATCCCCTCCGCCGGCTTGAGGTCGAGACCGCCGGAGTCGAAGGTGATGCCCTTGCCGATGACGGCCACGCGGCGACGCTTGCGCCCCGACGGCGTGTAGGAGAGATGGATGAACTTTGGCGGCTGCTCGCTGCCGGCGGCGACGCCCAGGAACAGCCCCATGCCCATCTTCTGGCACTCCGCGCGGTCGAAGACCTTGAGGCCGAGCTTGCCCTCCTTGGCGATCTCGGCGGCGACCTTGGCGAGATACGTCGGGTGCACGTCGTTGGCCGGGCTGTTGACGAGATCGCGCGCGAAGCAGGTCGCCTCCGCGAACACCTCGCCCGTGCGCGCGCCGTCCGCCGCCTCGCGCCGGCGGCGCCCGTCGGGCTCGACGAGCCTCAGCGACTCCACCCGCTTGTCGGCCTTCTCGCGCTTGTAGCGGTCGAACGTGTACGCGCCGAGCAGCGCGCCCTCCGTCGTCGCGTGGGCGCGGGACTTCACGGGCAGCCGGTCGCCCAGCACCTCGATGGCGACGGATTTCGCGCCGAGGTCGCGCGCGCGCCGCAGTCCCGCCGACGCCGCGCGCCGGACGGTCTCGAGCGTCAGCTCGACGCGCTTGCCGAGACCGACGACCACCACCCGGCCCGCGGGAATGCGGCCGCCGGTGTGCACGTGTGTGACGTGCGCGGGCTTGCCGGCGAACCGCTCGGCTTCCAGGACTTCGGCGAGCTGCCCGCCGAGCGCCTTGTCGATGCGGGCGGGCGACTCGCGCAGTCGCCCCTCTTCCGCGTACACGCCGACGACGACCGCGTCAGCCTTGACCGTCTCCAGCGGGCCTTCCACGACGTCGACTTTCACGCGCCACCTCCGGGCGCCAGCGCGGCGGCGCGGCGGATCATGTCCATGAGCCCATCGGTCGTGAGCATGCGGTCCACCTCGTTGATCGGCACCCAGCGCACCTCCGCCGCGTCGTCGCCGGCGATGATCGTGTCGTCGTCCGATTCCGGAAAGGCCAGGTAATCCACCAGCACCCAATGATAGCGGACGCGTCCCCCGGCATCGCGCGTGACGCGGTCGAGCACGCCCGCGAGGCCGGCGATACGCACCGTGATGCCGCACTCCTCCTCCACCTCGCGGCGCGCGGCGTCCACCGACGTCTCGCCGAGATCCACGAGACCGCCGGGCAGGCTCCAGCGTCCTTCCCCGGGCGGCTTGCCGCGGCGGACGAGGAGAACGCGGCCGCGCGAGAGGACGACGGCGCCGACGCCCACCCGCGGATAGTCGGGGTACTCGCGGCTCACCGGCTGACGTGGGGGGCCCCGATATGGCCCCCCAGCCTCTTCAAGCGAAGGGGGCTACGCCCCCCTCGGACTCTCCCGGCCAACGCTCGGACGCGCCCCGGCGGAGCCGTGGCGCGCCTCGGGGTTAACACAGGATGTCTCACCGGTCCTCTCCTAGGGATGCGCGGGCGCGGCCAGGAAGCTGTCGCGACCATAGCGCTCGCCGACCAGCGTC
>QHSB01000338.1 GCA_003220335.1 Candidatus Rokuibacteriota bacterium | reverse complement strand
TTCTACCCGCGGCGGGTCCAGGCCAGCAGGTCGTCGAGCGAGCGCGTGTTGAGGATCTGCTCCCGGCCCAGCCAGGCCCGCCGCGCGACGGCGACGCCGAGGTCGACGTTGTCGAGCTCGGAGAGATAGTGCGTGTCGGTGCTGATCGAGAGCGGCACCCCCGCCTGCGCCGCGCGCCGCGCGTGGACGTCGTTGAGGTCGAGCCGCTCGGGCGAGGCGTTGATCTCGACGGCCTTGCCGTGCGCGCGCGCGGCGGCGAAGACGGCGTCGAGGTCCACATCGTAGGGCTCGCGCGAGCCGAGCCGCCGGCCCGTCGGGTGGCCGAGGATGTCCACGTGCGGGTTCTCGAGCGCCCGCACGATGCGCGCGGTCATCGTCGCGCGGTCCTGCTTGAAGCGCGAGTGGACGGAGGCCACGACGACGTCCAGCTCGGCCAGCACCTCGTCGGGGAAGTCGAGGCGGCCGTCCTCGAGGATGTCGCACTCGCTACCGGCCAGGATGCGGATGGTGTGCCGCGCCTGCACCGCGCGGATCTCGGCGCGCTGCTGGCGCAGCCGTTCGACGCTCAGGCCCTGCGCGATCGTGAGGGAGCGGGAGTGATCGGACACGATGACGTACTCGTAGCCGCGGGCCTGGGCCGCCTCGACGAGGCGCTCGAGCGGGTGGTGGCCGTCCGACCACTCCGTGTGGTCGTGCAGGTCGCCGCGCAGGTGCGCGCGCTCGACCAGCGCGGGCAGCCGGCCCTCCCGCGCGGCGTCGATCTCGCCGCCGTCCTCGCGCAGCTCGGGCGGGATCCAGGGCAGACCGACGGCCGCGTACACGTCCTCCTCCGTCTCGCCCGCCACCCGCGCCCCCGTCGCCTCGTCGAACACGCCGTACTCGCTGATCTTGAGCCCGCGGCGCACCGCCATCTCCCGCAGCCGCACGTTGTGGGCCTTGCTGCCGGTGAAGTACTGCAGCGCGGCGCCGAACGCCTCGGGCGCCACCACGCGCAGGTCGATGGCGAGGCCGTCCTGGTGACGCACGGATACCTTCGTGTCGCCGCGCGCGGTGACCTCGGCCACCGACGGCAGGCTGACCAGCGTCTCGATCACGCGCGCGGGATCGGTGGAGGTGACGAGGATGTCGATGTCCTTGACCGTCTCGCGCATCCGGCGCAGCGAGCCCGCGATCTCCAGACGCTCGACGCCTCCGTGCGCGCTCAGGGCCAGCGCGACCTGTCGTGCCACCTCACGTGCGGCTGTCAGCAGCGCGCGTGCACGGCCGGCCTTGTGCTGCGCAATCGCCTTCAGGAGGTTCTCGCAGGTCTTCTTCTGGATGCCGGCCACGCCGATGATCCGGCCGCTGCGGCAGGCCTCCTCGAGCCGCTCGACCGTGTCGATACCGGCGACCTCCCACAGGGCGCGAGCGGTGCGCGGGCCGAGGCCGCGGACCTCGAGCAGACTCAGGAAGTTCGGCGGCAGGTTCTCCCGCAGCCGCTCGAGCAGCTCGATGCGGCCCGAGGTCAGGTACTCCTCGATGCGGGCGCCGATCTCCTTGCCGATGCCGGGCAGGGCCCGCAGCCCGCCACGCGCGGCCACGATGGTGACGTCCTCGGACAGGGTCTCCAGCGTCTGCGCGGCGCGCTGCCAGGCGCGGATGCGGAAGCGGGACTCGTCGCGCACCTCGAGAAGGCTGGCCATCTCGTAGAAGAGCCGCGCGAGCTCGAAATTCTTCACATATGCAATTTACCACCCGATTTCCCAGCTTCGGGCGCGCCGTGCACTGTTTTCGCTCTTCCGGCCCTCTTCTGGGTGGGCACGCGGCTTGCCTCCGCTTCCCTGTCAGGATGCATCAATTGTTACGCGCCCCCGTCCGGTCGGTGGTGCGGACCCTCGTGAGCAGCGGTCCGGGGCTCCGTCTGGTCAACGTGGTGCATCGCAGGCTCACGCCTGTCGCGCGCCGGCGCTTCTTCTACCTCTGCTGCGACGAGACGTGGCGGGTGCAGGGTCGGTGGACCGTCGACTTCGCGGGCCGACGTCTGCTGCTGCCGCTGTCGCGGGACTTTCCGGACGCCTGGCTCGCCGCGATCGGCTTCCACGGCTACGACCCGGAGCTGCACGCGCTGTACGAGACGCTGGTGACCGGGCCGCGGCCGCCGCGCGTGGTCTTCGACGTCGGCGCGAACTACGGCTTACACGCGCTACGCTTTCTCGTGCATGGCGCGCGCGTCGTCGCGTTCGAGCCGAATCCGGAGTGTCATCGCTGGTTCCGAGGCTGGTGCGCCGCCAACGGCGTGGCCTGCGACCTCGCGCCCGTGGCCATCGGCGACAGCGCCGACTGCGTGGTGCTCGCCTTCCCGGAAGGGCGGACGTACCTGGGCAGCGTCGTCCCCAGCGTGCGGGCGGCCTGGCGCGCCGCCGCCGTCCGGACCTTCGTCGTGCCGCAAGTCTCGCTGGACGACGTCGTGGTCGAGCGAGACCTGGCACAGCGTCGAGGAGCGCCGCGAGCTGTGGGCCATGCTCGACAAGCACGGGTACGCGATCGCCGCGGTGGACGGAACAACGCCGCGGCCCCTGACGCGCGCCGGCTTCGTCGGCGCGCACGCCACGAACTTCCTGGCCGAGGTGCCGCCCGGGCGCGTGATACACTCCGCTCGCCTGTGATCGCGACGTGGTGCTGGAATCTCCTCGAGCCGTATCTCCGGCGCAACCTCACCAACCGCGGCGTCGAGCGACCGACGCGCAAGCACGTGCTGGAGGAGTTCGCCCGGGTGTGGCCGGAGGTCACGGTCACCCTCGGCGTGCAGGAGCCCTACGCCGGCACCATCCGGTTCAAATGGCTCGTGCGCCTGCCGTCGGCCGACGCCGGGCTGTTTCTCGACGACCCTGAAGGCTGGATCGCCGCACGCTACGGCGGCGGCAAGTTCAAGCTCAACCTGCACCATGGCATGCACTTCGTGAACACGAAGAACTTCAAGCCCGCGGGCGAGCCGCGCTGGGGCGAAGTTCCCGCGCTGGATCTGGAGGCGTAAATGCCGAGCGAGGAGACGCGGCGGGTGCTCAAGCTGTTCGGCGTGGCGGTGACCAACCTCGAGGACGCCATCGACCGGCGCGTGCCAATTCCCGAGATCATGAAGTGGGACGCGGAGCTGGCCGACCGCACGCGCGAGGTCATCGACCTCGTCGAGCACCTCCGCAGCCGCCGCATCGGGTGACGCCCCCGGCCCGCGTCGACGCCTCCGGCGTCGCGCTGGCGCTCGCCGCGCCGCCGCGCCGCATCGTCTCCCTGATTCCGAGCACGACCGAGCTGCTCTGTGCGCTCGGCCTCGCCGACGCCCTCGTCGGCGTCACCGTCTACTGCGTCGAGCCGCGCGAGGTCGTGCGGAGCAAGACTCGCGTCGGGGGCGAGAAGAACCCCGATCTCGCCGCGATCCGCGCGCTGGCGCCGGACCTGGTCGTCGCCAACGTCGAGGAAAACCGCCGCGAGGACGTGGACGCGCTTCGCGCCGCCGGGATCGTCGTGTGGGTGACCTATCCGCGCACGGTGGCCGAGGGGCTGGCGATGATCCACGAGCTCGGCGAGATCGCCGGCGCGCGCGAGGGCGCGCGCGCCCTGCTCGACACGCTGCAGCCGCTGTATGCCGAGGCGCGCGCCCGGGCGGCCCGGCGCGCGCCCGTGAGGGTGTTCTATCCGATCTGGCGGCAGCCGTGGATGACGATCGGCGCCGACACCTACGTGCACGATCTCCTCGCGACCTGCGGCGGCGCCAACGTGTTCGCCGACCGCGCTCGCTATCCGACGCTCACGCTCGACGAGATGGCTGCCCGCGCTCCCGAGGTGATCCTGTTGCCGGACGAGCCGTTTCGGTTCCGGCGCGCTCACCTCGGCGATTTCGACGCGTACCCGGCGGTGCCGGCCGTGCGCGACCGCCGTGTCCATCTGGTGGACGGCAAGCCCTTTTCCTGGCACGGTCCCCGGCTGGCCGAGGCCCTGACTAAGTTGCCGGATTTACTTGCCGGCGCGTGATTGCGCTCGGCATGACCGCCCGGGCTATGCCAAGATCGCGAGACGGGCCGCGCGCTGCGGCGCCGGGGGGGCTCGAATGGCTGACACGTGTCCGCGCTGCGGGTTCGCGGAGGTCGCGAGCGATCGGTGTCCGCAGTGCAGCGTCGTGATCGCCGTCTACCAGGCCTCGCTCGACAAGATGCGTCGCGGACCGCAGGGCGGGGCCACGCCGTTCGCGCGACCGTCCGCCGCGACACCCGCGCCGCAGCCGTTTCCGACGCCGGCCCCGCCCGCCGCGTTCGCGACCCCGGCGCCCGCGGGCGTGCGCCACGCGGTCTTCCGCGGCTCCGGCGCCGCCCTCTTCGGCATCCATGTGATCAACGCGCTGCTGATCCTCGTCACGGCCGGCATCTACTTCTTCTGGGCGAAGGTGCGCGTGCGCAGCTACCTCTGGAGCGAGAGCGAGTTCGAGGGTGACCGCTTCGCGTATCACGGCACGGGCCGTGAGCTGATCACGGGGTTCGCCAAGGCCGTCCTCTTCTTCTTCCTGCCGATCACGCTGCTGAACACGGCCCCGGAGATGCTGGAGGCCTCGCCGCTCGTCATCGTGGCCGCCCGGCTGGCCGTCTCGATCCTCGCCGCCATCTTCGTCCCGGTCGCCGTGGTCGGCGCGCGGCGCTACCGCCTGAGCCGCACCTCGTGGCGCGGCATCCGCTTCTCGCTCCGCGCCTCCACGCGCGAGTTCATCGGCGTCTGGGTCCGCGGCTGGATGCTCACCTCGCTCACCCTCGGGCTGTACTACCCGTTCTTCGTCACCAGCCAGCAGCGGTTTCTCACCGGCCACACGTGGTTCGGCTCGCAGCGCTTCAGCTTCGACGGCCGCGGGCGTGATCTCGTCGGAGCGTGGCTGGGGACGATCGTGCTTTTCGTGCCGACGCTCGGGCTCGCGTGGTTCTGGTTCGCCGCCAAGCGCCAGCGCTACTACGCCGAGCACACGCGGTTCGCCGGCGCGCGCTTCCGCTCGGCGGTGACCGGCCCGAAGCTCGCGTGGCTGACCATTTCCACGTGGATCGGCCTGCTCTGCACCGTCGGCCTGGCCTGGCCGTGGCTCACCGTGCGCACGACGCGCCGCGGGTTCGCATGGCTCTCGCTCGACGGGCCGCTGGCGCTGGAGAGCATCACGCAGCAGGCGCAGCAGGTGAGCGCAACCGGCGAAGGCCTCGCCGGCTTCTTCGACGCCGACCTCGGGCTGACCTGACGCATGGCCACGTGGGGAGATAGAGGGGCGCCCCGGGTCCCCCGGGGAGTCCCGAACGTGTGGGGGAGTGGGGGCCATTTCGGGGCCCCCACGTTCGACTAGGTACTTGCGCCTCGACTGGGAGGCGGCCTATCTCGACGGCCGGACGGCGGCCCGCCGCCGCGCCGGCGTGCACATCACTCGCACGGGGCTCGACGTCACGCTGCCCGAGACCGGGACGCGCTTTTTCTGGCCGTTCCGCGAGATCCGCCAGACCCAGGGGACGTATGCGGGCGAGCAGGTACGCCTGGAGCGCGGCGGCGAGCTCGCCGAAGCGCTGCTCATCGGCGACGTCGGCTTCCTCTCCGCGGCGCGTGCGGTCTCGCCCGAGGCCACGCATTTCCACGACCCCGCCCGCCGGCGCTTCCGGGTGGGGCTCACCTTCGGCGCGCTGGTGGCGGCCGTGGCGCTGGCGGTCGGCATCTATTACATCGGCATCCCGGCGTTCGCCGCGGTGGCCGCCGCGCGCGTGCCCGTGTCGTGGGAGGACAAGCTCGGCAGCGCGATCGTCGAGCACTTCGCGCCACCGGCACAGCGCTGCGACGATCCCGCGCGCCAGGCCCGGATCGACGGCATCGTCGCGGCGCTGACGGCGAAGGCACGGCCGCAGCCGTACATGTTCCGCGTCACGGTGGTGAACAGCAGCATCGTCAATGCGGTGGCGGCGCCGGGCGGCCACGTCATCCTGTTCCGCGGGCTGCTGGAGCGGACCGACAGCGCGGAGGAGCTGGCCGGTGTGCTTGCCCACGAGGTGGAGCACGTGCTGCACCGTCACGTCACGCGCGCCATCTTCCAGCAGGCCTCCACGGGCGTGCTCATGGCGGCGCTGGTCGGCGACGTGTCGGGCGTCGTCGCCTACGGACTCGAGGGCGCGCGCACGCTCGGCGATCTCCAGATGAGCCGCGCCGCGGAGAGCGAGGCGGACCACGACGGGATGCGGCTGCTCCAGGAGGCGGGGATCGACACGCAGGGCATGATCACCTTCTTCGAGAAACTCTCGAGTCACGAGCGCGGCCGCGGCAACGACAGCCTGACGCGCTATCTGCGCACGCACCCCCCGACGGCCGAGCGGATCAGCACGCTGCGCGCGCTGGCCGCAACGACCCCGAAGCCGGAGCGCCGCCTCCTGCCTGACGACGACTGGAACGACATCAGGCGCGTGTGCGAGGGCCTGCCGGCGCCGGCGCGGTCGCCGCGGCGATGAGGGCGTGCACGCGCCACGGCAGGGCCGGCGTCTCGGTCAGCCGGACGCCGAGCGGAGCCAGCGCGTCGTCGATCGCGTTCGCGATCGCCGCCGGCGGCGAGATGGCGCCGCCCTCGCCGAGCCCCTTCATGCCGAGCGGATTGCGCGGCGACGGGAACTCGAGGTGGACCGTCTCGATCAGCGGCAGGTCGCCGGCGGCCGGCATCGCGTAGTCCATCAGGCTGCCGGCCAGCAGCTGGCCGGCGGCGTCGTAGGCCATGTCCTCGAAGAGCGCGCCGCCCACGCCCTGCGCGACGCCACCGTGCACCTGGCCGTCCACGATGATCGGATTGATGACCTTGCCGCAGTCGTGGGCGACGACGTAGCGCACGAGCTTCACCGCGCCCGTGTCGCGATCGACGTCGACGACCGCGACGTGCACCGCGCTCGCGAAGGTGACCGTTGGCACGTGGTGGTACGCGGTGGCGTCGAAGTCGGGCGTGACGACGCCGGGCCTGGCGAAGGTCGGGATGGCTGCCTGCACGACGCGCGCGAAGTCCACGGCGGAGGCCGGCGCGCCGCGCACGAACACGCGCCCGTCCTCGATCTCGAGGTCGTCCGGGGCGGCCTCGAGCAGCGCCCCCGCCGCCGCCAGCACCTTGGCGCGCACCTGCCGCGCGGCGTCGGCGATCGAGTTGCCCGCCGTCACGCCGCTGCGACTCGCGAACGTGCCGATGCCGAAGGGCACGCCGGCCGTGTCGCCGCCGGTCACGGTCACCCAGTCGAGCGGCACGCCGAGCGCGTCGGCGGCGACCTGGGCGAACGACGTCTCGTGGCCCTGGCCCGAGCAGACCGCGCCCGTGGCGACCTGCACGCGGCCGGCGGCGTCCAGCGTGACGCGCGCGCCCTCGAAGGGACCGATGGCCGTGCCCTCGACGTAGCCGGAGATGCCGACGCCGCGCCAGAGCCCCCGCGCGCGCAGCGCGGCCTGCTCCTTGCGCACGCGGTCGTACTCCGCGGCGGTGAGCGCGGACTCGAGGGCGGCCGGGAAATCACCGCTGTCGTAGACGAGCGGGTTGCCGTCACGGTACGGCATGCCGAAGTCGAACGGCAGCTCCTCGGGGCGGATGTAGTTCTTGCGGCGCACGTCGGCGGGATCCAGCCGCAGCGTGCGGGCCAGGCAGTCGACGGCGCGGTCCATCGCGAACACGGTCTCGGGCCGGCCGGCGCCTCGATACGGAGCGTTCGGCGTCTTGTTCGTCACCACCGCGGTAACGTCGACCTTCATGTCGCGGATTCGATAAGGCCCGATCAGGTGGGCGACGGTGTTGTAGGGGAGCACGATGCCCCAGACGTTGTAGGCGCCGAGGTCGAGCCAGATGCGATCGGCGAGGCCGACGATGGTGCCGTCGCGCCTGGCGCCGAGCCGGATGGTGTGGGTCTGATGCCGCGCGTGCGCGGCGCTCATCATGTGCTCGCGGCGGTCCTCGATCCACTTCACGGGCCGGCCGAGCGCGCGCGCGGCGATCGGCACCAGCGCGTCTTCCGCGTAGCCGGAGGCCTTGGTGCCGAAGCCGCCGCCGAGGTCGGGCGCGATCACGCGGATCCGGTTGGGCGGTAATTCCAGCGTGGTCACGAGCCCCTGCTGGACGAAGTGCGAGACCTGCGTGCTGTTCCAGGTCGTGAGCGTGCCGTCGCGCCGGTCCCACGCGGCCACCACGCCGCGGCCCTCCAGCGGCATGCCGACGTAGCGCTGGATGCGGAACGTCTCCTCGAGCACGACGTCGGCGCCCGCGAGCGCGCGGTCCGCGTCGCCGATGGCGTGGCGGAAGGCGACGGCCACGTTGGTCCCCCACTCCGGGTGCACGAGTGACGCGCCCGGCTCGCCGGCGGTCAGCATGTCCACCGCCACCGGTCGCGGCGCGTACTCGACCTCGAGCGCCTCGACGGCGTCCTCGGCCCGGCCGCGGTCGTCGGCCACCACCATGGCCACGATCTCGCCGACGTAGCGAACGCGCTCCTTCGCGAGCGGGTACTGTGCGGCCTGCCGCACCTCGAACTTCACGGCGGCGGCCAGCCCGGGCGGGGCCGTGCCGAAGAGCGGCAGCGGTTTCATCCAGCGTGCGAGGTCGGCGTGGGTGAAGACGGCGACGACGCCGGGCTTCGTCTTCGCGGCGTCGGTCCGGATTTTCACGATCGTGGCGTGGGCGTGGGGCGAGCGCAGAAAGGCGGCGTGCAGGACACCGGGCAGGGTCACGTCGTCCACGAAGCGCCCCTCGCCGCGAAGGAAGCGCGGATCCTCCAGGCGCCGGACGGCGGCGCCGAAGTACTTGGCGCCCATTCAGTCGAGGGGGAGCGCGCTCAGCGCGGCTTGTCGCCGACGGGGATGATCCAGTCGAGCCACGGCGCGAGGGCGGCGATGAAGAGCCCGGGGAGGGCGACGCCGCTGATGATGCCGAGAATCGTGAGGAACGCCAGCGAGATCGCGGTGACGGCGAGGTCGCCCAGGACGCCCATCTACTCGACCTCCACGATCATCTCGATCTCGACGGGGATCTGCATCGGCAGCGAGCCCATGCCGACCGCCGAGCGCGCGTGCTTGCCGATCTGCTCGCCGAACACCTCGACCATGAGGTCGGAGAAGCCGTTGATGACCTTGGGCTGCTCGCCGAAGTCCTCGGTGGCGTTCACCATGCCGAGCACCTTCACGATGCGCTTGACCTTGTCCAGCGAGCCGAGCTGCGTCCGCACCGTGGCCAGCAGGTTCAGCCCGACGTCGCGCGCGACGGCCGCGCCCTGCTCCGTGGAGAGGTCCTTGCCGACCTTGCCGCGCGCCGCCATCTTGCCGTCCGGCGTGCGCGACGGCCCGTGACCCGAGACGAACAACAAATTTCCGACGCGCACGGCGCCGACGTAGTTCGCCAGCGGCGTGGGCGGCGTGGGGAGCGTGATGTTCTTCGCTTTGAGATTCGCTTCTGCGCCCATAAGACGGCGGGCCTCCTTCGCGGGGACTGACAACCGCGCGTCATCGTGTCACACTACGTCGTGCCCGTCAAACCTCCCACCGTCGTTCCCGTGCCCGCCGCGACGCTCGTACTCCTGCGCGACCGCGCCGCCGGGGGCTTCGAGATCCTGTTGATGCAGCGACACGCGAAGAGCAAGTTCGCCGCCGGCGACTACGTGTTCCCCGGCGGCAAGCTCACGGCCGACGACAACCCGCCCGATGCGATCCGCTGGTGCGCCGAGCTCGATCCGGAAGTTGCGGCCAAGACGCTCGCGCTCGAGGACACGCAGCTGGCGCTCGCGCACTGGATCGGCGTGATTCGCGAGACGTTCGAGGAGGTCGGCGTGCTCCTGGCCACCGCCGCCGACGGCGGGCCCGCGCGCGTCGCGCCGGCGACGCTCACCGAATGCCGTCGCGCCTGCCAGGCCGACAACCGCGCGTTCTGGCAGCTCGTGAAGGGCGAGGACCTCAGGCTGGCGACGGACCGCCTGGTCTACTTCGCCCACTGGATCACGCCCGAGGGCCAGCCACTCCGTTTCGACACGCGCTTCTTCGCGGCACCGATGCCTCGGGATCAGACGCCCACGGGCGACGACAAGGAAGTCACCGACCTCCGCTGGCTTGGGCCGGCCGAGGCGCTCGACGCGCAGAAGCGCGGGGAGATCTCGCTGCGCAACCCGACGATCCGCAATCTCATGCTGTTCACCGAGGCGACCTCGACCGCGGACGCGCTGTCGCGGCTGCGCGGGCGCACGGTGAGCACGATCGCGCCGCGCGTGATCTTCCTGCCCGACGGGACGCGCCGCATCCTGATGCCGGGCGACCCGGGCTACTAGTCCGAATGCGATCTGTCCGCTCAGCTGCTGGATGCGGCCAGCGGGTGCAACACGTCGATCGCCCAGCCGACGTCCAGACGCTCGCCCAGCCAGCTCGGCATCGCCGTCCGCGCGTGAATGGGCAGTCCCTGGGCGTCATGCTGCATCCGAAGCGCGTGGACCGGATCGGCAGACACCGCGGCGGGCGACGGCACGTCGGGTAGGAGCCGGCCG
>QHSB01000337.1 GCA_003220335.1 Candidatus Rokuibacteriota bacterium | reverse complement strand
GACAGGATGATCACGGCCTCTTTCGAGGCGGCGTCGCCGGTCTTCAGGTAATCCAGCGTGAGGCCGTGTGTGAAGTTCCAGTAGCCCGGTACCTGCCCTCTGTTGGCCAGCACATAGCGGTCGCGGTAGATGGTTTTCGCGCGCTGCGCGCAGGCCGTCCACGCCGGATCGCGGGTGTACTCGCCGATCCGTAAAAAGACGTCCACGGCGTCGTAGTACACGGCCGCGAGCAGCTCGTCATTGGTGTGCGGCTGCCCCAGATAGTCGCAGGTCCTCCGGCCGAAGCTCACCATCTGGGTTTCCCAGCGCCCGAGCTCCGGGATGCCGGCGCTTTTGGGCGGAGCGGCGCCGGTCGACGAGGGCCGGCCGATCATGGGCAACGCGGCGACCAGGAGCGCGATGAGGGCGTGTGTCCTTCGCATGGCAATCCCTGATTCGCATAGGCCATGCCACGCCTCGCGTCGGTCCGCCGGCGTCGTCATGGGCGAGATCGGGGTGCCGTGGCGCGCAAGCCGTGCGTCGGCCGGCAAATCTTGCCGGTGCAAGTCCTGCGCGGCCGTCGCTACGGCGGCGGTGGCGCCGTTCGCGGACGTCGAACTTTTCGGGGGTTTCTCCGCGCGCGGACGCCTTTTGGACGGCTGGCATAGATGTCGCTCTGGAAGGGTCGCGGTCGCGGCCGCTCGCCCTCGCAAGACGGCAAGGCAACCGAAGGGGGCGAAGCCCGCCGGCGCGACACGCCCCCAAGAAAGGCCTCTCTCACATGGTGGAAGAGTCGACGACGTCTCCGGACGTCGACTACCTGCGCCTCCTGCGGCGGATCGCCAACCGTTGGAGGCTCATCGCCCTCATCTCCCTCGCGATCGTCCTCCCGGTCACCGCGTACGCCGTCGTGTTCGTGCCGAAGATGTACGAGGCCGTGGCCAAGATCTTCTTCGAGGATCCGCGCCGACTCCAGGCCGGCATGATGCGCGACTGGATGCCGGCCAGCGACGCCTCCTTTCAGCTGGCCATTTTGAAAAGCCGCTCGCTCGCCGAGGCGGTCGTCGAGAACCTCCCGCGCGAGACGACCGAGGAATTGCTCGCGCGCGCCATGCATCGCGACTACCTGCTCGAAGGCCGGAACCTCTTCCGACGGGCGATGGGCCAGGACTCGATCATCTACAGCCCCCAGCAGCGGGCAGTGACCGAGCTGCAGAGCGCGCGGGTGACCTTCACGCCGTTGCCGTCCGGTGAGGTGGAGATCCGGGCCGTGGCCTACGCCCCCCGCGTCGCCATGGACCTTGCGAACACCTACGTCGAGGTGCTCCAGACGCGCAGCCGGTCCAACATCCGTGACGAGGCGCGCACGTCGCGAGAGTTCATCGAGACCCTGCTCAACCAGACGAAGACATCGCTCCAGCAGTCCGAGGAACAGCTCGCGAAGGTCGCGCGCGGACGATCGCTGCGGATGCCCGAGCGGAACGCGATCGAGGCCGCGCAGCTCAGCCAGCTCGAGAACAGCCTCGCCGAGATCCAGGGCAGCAAGGAGATCGCGAAGGTCCGGCTGGCCCAGCTCAAGGGCAAGGACGCCAGCGGCCGGCCGGTGCCCCAGGCGGCGCAGCAACAGGTGACGAGGCGCCTACTCCAGCTGCAGGAGAAGCTGGCCGGTCTCCGCGAGCGCTACACGGACAGCCACCCGCTGGTCAAAGCCACGCAGGCCGAGATCAAGGACGCGCAGGACATGCTCACGGCCGGCCCGCAGGGGTTGCCCGAGCGAGTGGCCGCGCCGCAGTTCGGCGCCGCCGAGCGCGCCGCGTCGGCCAAGCAGATCGCCGACCTCGAGCAGGAGGTCTCGGCGCTCGAGACGCGTGAGGAGATTCTCAAGCAGCGGCTCGCGCGCACCTCGCAGGGCTTGTCGAACCTCGGCGCCGAGGAGCTCGAAGTCGCGAAGCTGCGCCAGAGCGTGGAGTCTCAGCGCAACCTCGTCACCACGCTGTCGGAGAAGCTCGGCACGGTCCGGATCCAGGAGCAGGGTGAGGATCGCGGCCTGCGGCTGATCGACCTCGCCGCGCTTCCTCAGCGCCCGAGCAGCGTGCCGGCCATGAGGGTCATCCTCCTGGGCATGGTGGGAGGCCTGGGGCTCGGGATCGGGCTCGCGGGCCTCCTCGAGTACTTCAAGCAACCGATGGAAACCGAGGAAGACATCACGGCCGCCACCGGGCTTCCGGTCCTGGGCTGGCTGCCGACGATCCAGGGCAGCGGTCGGCCGGACAAGGGGCCCGAGCGCGAGCCCATGAGCTTCATCGACGTGTTCGCCCCCAACACGCTGCCGATCGAGGCCTGCCGATCGATTCGCGTCTCTCTGCTGTCGATGTACCGGGCCGAGGACGTGCGCACGATCATGCTCGCCAGCGCCGGGCCGGGCGAGGGCAAGTCCACCGTCGCCCTCAACCTGTCCTACGTGTTCTCGCAGGCGGGCCGTCGACTCCTCATGGTGGACGGCGATCTGCGACGTCCCTCGCTCAATCGGCCGCTGCGGCTTCCGGTGAAGCCGGGGCTCGTCGACGTCCTGGCGTCTCATCTTCCGCTGGCGGCCGCGCTTCAGCCGATCAAGGACGGGTTTCAGCTGCTCGCCGCGGGGACGACCGACGGCGCGGATCCCGGCGTGCTGCTGAGCGCCGACAACATCAGCCGCCTGTTCGATCTGGCGAAGGGCCATGCCGACCTCGTCGTCTTCGACTCGGCGCCCGTCCTCGCCGTGGCCGACAACCTCGCGCTGGCGTCCATGGTCGACGCCGTCATCCTCGTGGTCCGCGCGGGCGTGACGCAGCGGCGAGACCTCGTCCGCGCCAAGGCCATGCTGGACAAGGTCAGGGCCCCCGTCGTCGGGGCCGTGCTCAATCGCGTCTCGTCCCGTGAGACGCGGCGCTACTACCGAAGCTATTCCGGTTACTACGGCGTCGGTGAAGGCACGTCGGTGCGCCGGCGCTTCAGGAGTGCACAGTCATGGTGGCCCATACGCCGTTCGGAGAAGGTTGGATGAGTCGTCGACTCCTTGCGCTCCTGCTCGTCCTCGGTGTGTCGATGACGACCCTCGGGCCGCTCGCGCCGCCGCCGGCGTACAGCGACGAGGAGCACGTCATCGGCGCCGAGGACCTGCTGCAGATCGAGGTCTGGGACCCGGCCTCGGACAAGAAGGAGATGGACAAGGAAGTGCCCGTCCGGCTGGACGGCAAGATCTCCTTCCCGCTCGTGGGCGAGCTGCAGGCCGCCGGTCTGACGGCGTCCCAGCTCACTGAGGCGGTGACGAAGGAGCTCAGCAAGTCCGTCAGGAATCCGAACGTCACCGTCGTGGTCAAGGAGATCCGGAGCTTTCGCGTCTTCGTGCTGGGACGCATCGCCAAGCCCGGCGCCTACGCGCTCAAGCCGGGGCTCCCCGTGCTCCAGGCCCTGACGCTCGCGGGCGGACTGGCGGAAGGCGCCGACCTGTCGTCGGCGTACATCGTACGGCGCGGCGAGCGGATTCCGGTGAATCTGCGGCGGCTGATCCAGGAGGCGGATCTCTCGCAGAACCTCGTGCTCAAGAGCGATGACACGCTGGTCGTCCCGGAGATCGTATCCGGCGGCAATCCCCAGGAAGTCCTCGAGCGCCGGATCTACGTCCTCGGCAAGGTGCAGAAGCCCGGCGTGTACACGATCCGTCACGAGGTGCCGATCATCCACGCGATCTTCCTCGCCGGCGGGCTGATCGAGCCGGCCGCCGACCTCGCGGGCGCCTTCGTGATCCGCGGCGCCGAGCGCCTGCCCGTCGACCTCCGCCGGCTCATCCAGGGCGGCGACCTCTCGCAGAACCTCATGATCCGGAACGAGGACACGATCGTCGTGCCCGAGGGCGGCGAGGTGCAGAACGCCGTGTTCATCATGGGCGAGGTGATCAAGCCCGGCGCCTATCCCCGCGCCGAGGCGCTCACCCTCATGAAGCTGGTCTCGATGGCGGGAGGCTTCGGCAAGTTCGCCGCGCCCTCGCGCATCACGCTCATCCGCGACACGGGCGGCCGCAACGGCACGGCCAAGAGCACCCAGAAGCGGATTCGCGTGAACGTCAACGCGATTCAGAGTGATCCCGGCGCCAATCCGGACATCGCGCTGTTGCCCGGGGACGTCGTCATCGTGCCGCAGACCCTGTTCTAGCCAGCAGACAGACGTCATGAATACCGCTCGTCCCACGCTTTCGACACGGAGCAGCGCATGGTCGGCTTGAGCCCGCCGCCGCGCGGGACGGGCCCCGTCGTGCTCTCGACGCCGGGCACGTACGATCCGAGCCCACCCCCGCGCGCGATCACGGTGCTGCCGTGACACCCCGACCCCACTCGCACTCCACATCAGGTGAAGAGATGGCCGAGACCAAGCCCTCGTCCGAGCTCGCTCCGCACCTCGACAGTTGTCGCTGGCACATCCGGGACGGCGCCTGGCTGCTGACCGACCCGTCGACGGCGTCCCTACGGCGCAACCTCCAAGTGGTCGCCCTCGGCGGCGGGACCGGATTGCCGGTCGTGCTGCGCGGGTTGAAGGCGGAGCTGTTCCCGAACGGCCCCGCGTGGGTCCGGACGATGGATCCGCGGCGGCTGACCGCGATCGTGACGGTCGCCGACGACGGCGGGAGCACGGGCCGCCTGCGCCGCGAGTACCGCCTGCCCGCCTCCGGCGACATCCGCAACTGTCTCATCGCCCTGTCCGACGGCGATCCCGTGCTCGCCCGGCTCTTCGACTTTCGGTTCGACGGCGAAGCCGAGACGGCGGGGCACAGCCTCGGCAACCTGATCCTCACGGCGCTCAGCAAGCTCGGCAACGGCTTCGACGAGGCGGTCGAGCAGGGCGGCCGGCTCCTCACGATCCAGGGACAGGTCGTGCCCTCCACCGTGCAGCACGTGACTCTGAGAGCGGAATTCGCCGACGGCAGCGCGGTCTCGGGCGAGTCGAGCGTGGCGCTGGCGCGGCGGCGCATCCGGCGGATGCTCCTCGAGCCCTCCGACGCGCGCGCGGTGCCCCAGGCGCTCTCGGCGCTCGACGCCGCAGACCTCGTCGTCATCGGCCCGGGCAGTCTCTACACGAGCCTCCTTCCCGTGCTGCTCGTGCGGGAGATCGCCGACGCGATCGCGCGCTCCCACGCGCGCGTCGTCCTCGTCGTGAATCTCATGACCGAGCCGGGCGAGACGGATGGCTACTCGGCGGTGGACCACCTGGAGGCGATCCAGGCCCACGTCCCCCAGGTGCGCATCCACGACGTGCTGCTCAACTCGACGCCGCTGCGCCGCGAGCTCACCGAGGCGTACGCCGCGCGCGGGGCCGCCCCCGTCGCGGCGCCGCCGGCGGCGCTGGAGGCGAAGGGCTGCCGGGTCGTCGCGCGGCCGCTCCTCGCCACCGGCGTCAAGATCCGACACGACGCCGGCAAGCTGGCCGAGGCCATCCTCGACCTCGGCGCGCTCGACGAGGAGCCCTCTCATGTCTGAGGCCTTGCACGCGCGCATCGCGGCGCGCACCGCGCGCATCAGCGTGATCGGACAGGGTTACGTCGGGCTTCCCCTGGCCGTCGCGTTCGCGAAAGCCGGCTTCACGGTCACCGGCCTCGACAACGATCCGGACCGCGCGGCGGCGCTTGGCAGCGGCCGCTCGCACGTGCCCGACGTGCCGAGCGAGGAGCTCCAGGCCCTGCTACGCGCGGGCCGCTACCGGGCGGCGTCGGATTCCGGCGCGCTCGCCGGCAGCGACGTGATCGTGATCTGCGTGCCCACGCCGCTGCGGAAGTCCAAGGATCCCGACATCTCCTACGTCGTGGCCGCGGCCGAGGAGGCGGCGGCCCGCTACCAGCCGGGCCAGCTCGTCGTCCTCGAGAGCACCACCTACCCGGGGAGCACGGAGGAGCTGCTGCTGCCGATGTTCGAGGCGCGCGGCGCCCGCATCGGCCTGGACCTCTTCGTCGCGTTCTCGCCGGAGCGGATCGATCCGGGCAACCCGGTCTTCAAGGTCGGCGACATTCCCAAGGTCGTGGGCGGCGTCACGCCCGCCTGCACGGAGCTGGCGGCCGCGCTCTACCGGCAGATCGTCCCGCGTGTGCACCCGGTGTCGGGCCCGAAGGTGGCCGAGCTCGTGAAGCTGTACGAGAACGTCTTCCGCAACGTCAACATCGCGCTCGCCAACGAGTTCGCGCTCATGTGCCGCCGCCTCGGCGTGGACACCCGCGAGGTGATCGACGCCGCCGCCACCAAGCCGTTCGGCTTCATGGCCTTCTATCCGGGCCCCGGCATCGGCGGCCACTGCATCCCCGTCGACCCGCTCTACCTGTCGTGGAAGATGCGGGCGAACGGGTTCGAGTCGCGCTTCATCGCGCTCGCCGACGACATCAATCGCGCGATGCCGCGCCACGTGCTGGACCTGGTCGTCGAGACGCTGAACGAGGGCGGACTCGCCGTGAAGGGCGCGCGCGCCCTCGTGCTCGGCGTGGCGTACAAGCGCGGCGTCGGCGACACGCGGGAATCACCGGCCCACGAGATCGTCGCCGATCTGCGCCGCATGGGGGCCGAGGTCGCCTACGCCGACCCGCACGTGCCGACCTTCGGCGACCTCAAGGCGGTGGAGCCGACCGAAGAAATCCTGCGCGAGGCCGACTGCGTGGTGATCGTCACAGACCATCCGGAGTTCGATTACGCCGCCGTCGCGCGCCACGCCCGGCGCGTCGTGGACACGCGGCAGAGCCTGCCTGTTCCGCGGGACCGCCGCCAGGCCTGGACGAGGCTCTGAGCCCCATGGACGTCGAAGCGGCGCACCTCGAGGAGCTGCGGGTGGCCAGGCGGCTCGACGATCCGCGTCGCGTCATGCCCGTCGTCCCCGCCGGCTGCCGCCGCGTGCTCGACATCGGATGCGGCGCCGGGCAGACGCTGATCGGCGCCGACGTCGACGGCGGCGTCATGGCCTGCGGTGTCGATCGCGACGTGGCCGCGCTGCAGCTGGGCCGGCGGATCACGGACCGCGTCCGGTTCGTGTGTGCGCTCGGCGAAAGCCTGCCGTTCAGATCCGAGAGCTTCGACTTCGTCATCTCGAGGGTGGCCCTGCCGTACATGCACGTGCCCGCCGCCCTCACCGAGATCCGGCGGGTCCTCGTGCCGGGGGGCCGGCTGTGGCTGGTGCTCCATCCCTGCGCGATGGTGCTGCACGAACTGATGGGGGCCCTCCGGGCCCGGCGCGCCAAGAGCGCCCTGGGCCGGCTGTGGGTGCTCGGTAACGGCGTGACGCTGCACTGCTTCGGAAGGATCTTCCGAATTCCGTTCACGCGAGCCCGGTGGGAGTCGTTCCAGACGCCGCGGGGGATGCGACGCGCCCTGCGCGCGGGGTTCGACGAGACCGAGATCAGCCGCGGGAGGTTCTTCGTGGTCACGGCCAGGCGGTCCGCCTGATGGCGCATCTCGTGATGTTCCTCTACACCGCGTTCTACATCGGGCGCATTCACGAGCTCGTCGCCTTCCTGCGGCCGCTTCGGATCGTGCTCCTGCTCGGTCTGCTCGGCATCGTCCTGACGCTCACCCTGCCGCGCGGCAAGCGCAACCGAGTGCTGCGGCAGCCGGAGGTGCGGGTCGTCGTGGGGCTCGTTGCCGTCGCCGTGCTCTTCGCTCCGTTCAGCCTGTGGCCCGGGGGCAGCGCGAGCTTCCTGATCGACAATTTCAGCCGGGTAGTCGTGTTTTTCTTCCTCATCGTCGCGCTCGCCACGTCGCGTCAGGTCATCGAGCACCTGGTGTGGTCGGTGCTGACCGGAGTCGCGCTCCTCGGGATCTTCACGATCTTCTGGGGCGCCTCGCTCAGCACCGACTACGGCGGGCGTGCCTA
>QHSB01000336.1 GCA_003220335.1 Candidatus Rokuibacteriota bacterium | reverse complement strand
GCGACACACGGAGCGCACGGACGCGGCGGGCGGGGGCCCGCACGCAGGAGGAGGGCCGGATGGAGCGAGATCGCACACGGCGCCCGCTCTTCGAGCTGGACGACGCGCCGCAGGCAGCGAAGATCAAGGTCATCGGCCTCGGCGGGGGCGGCGGCAACGCGGTGAGCCGCATGATGGCCGCGCAGTTCACCGGCGTCGAGTTCATCGTGGCCAACACCGACATGCAGGCGCTGCGCAGCTCGCCGGCGCCCGTCAAGGTGCAGCTCGGCAGCAAGCTGACGCAGGGACTCGGCGCCGGCTCCAATCCCGACGTCGGCCGCAACGCCGCCCTCGAGGATCCCGAGGCGATCACGCGGCTGCTGGAGGGCGCCGACATGGTCTTCATCACCGCCGGGCTCGGCGGCGGGACCGGCACCGGGTCGGCGCCCGTGGTGGCCTCGCTCGCGCGCGACCTCGGCATCCTCACCGTCGCCGTGGTCACCAAGCCGTTCACGTTCGAGGGCCGCAAGCGCATGCTCCAGGCCGAGGCGGGCGTGGACGCGCTTCGCGGCGTCGTCGACACGCTGATCTCGATTCCCAACCAGCGCCTGCTGTCCGTCGTGGACCGCGGCACGCCGCTGCTGGAGGCGTTCCGGGTGGCGGACACCGTCCTGCAGCAGGCGGTGCAGGGCATCTCCGACCTCATCCTCGTCCCCGGCCTCGTCAACCTCGACTTCGCCGACGTGCGCACGATCATGTCGGGCATGGGCATGGCCATGATGGGCACCGGCGTGGGCAGGGGGGCCAACCGCGCGCTCGATGCCGCGCAGAAGGCGATCGCGAGCCCGCTGCTGGACGACACGTCCATCGAGGGCGCCAAGGGCATCCTCATCAACTTCACCGGTGGACACGACCTCTCGATCCACGAGGTGGAAGAGGCCGCCCGCATCGTGCAGGAGGCCGCGCACGAGGAGGCCAACATCATCTTCGGCGCCGTGCTCGACCCGAGCCTCGAGGACGAGGTGCGGATGACCGTCATCGCCACCGGCTTCGTCGAGAAGAAGATGCAGCTGGAGCCGAGCGGCAAGGTCCTCGACCTCGCGCGCACGCCGCGCTCCGCCGGCGGCACGTCGGGGACGGCGGCGCCGGCGTGGCGCCGCCGCTTCGGCGATGCGCGCGCCGAGGGCGACAGCCCCCTCGATGCGGAGCACGATTACGACGTTCCGACGTTTCTACGCCGTAGCGCGGACTAGTGAGGTGGGGGGCCCCGAAATGGCCCCCCACACCCCCCAGCGTTCGGAGCGCCCCGGGGAACCCGGGGCGCTCCTCTATCTCCTGACCTCGGTTTTTCTACCGACTTCGGTCTTTCAGGGTACCGTTTCCGCGTGTGATCATTCGGTTATGACGTCGCTCACGGCGCATGGGGAGCCGCCGCGGTATTTCACGTTTCCGGTGCTGGCGGCGGCCGGGTTGCCGCACGCCAGCACCACGCGCCACTTTCCGGGTGTGACGTCGCCCGCCGAGCCGACCGCACCCTTCACCGCCGAGGCGCGCGAGTCGCTCGGCGCCGTCGGCCTCGACCTCTCGCGCGTCGCCTATGCCCGCCAGATGCACGGCGCCGACGTCGCCCACGCCATCACACGCGGCGGCGCCGCGGGAGAAGTGGACGTGCTCTCCACGCGCGCGAGTGGGGTGCCGCTGGCGATCTTCACCGCGGACTGCCTGGCCATCACGCTCTGGGACGCGGAGGCCGGCGCACTGGCCCTCGCCCACGTCGGCTGGCGCGGGACGGCGAAGGGCGCCGCGCAGGCCGCGGTGGGCGCGGCGACGGCGCTCGGCGCGCGGCCCGCGCGCCTGCGCGCGGTGATCGCGCCGTCGATCGGCCCGTGCTGCTACGAGGTCGGCGAGCCGGTGATCGGCGAGTTCACGCGGGCCTTCGGCCACGCGCGCTGGGAGCGCTGGACCCGCCCGTCCTCGAACGGCCGCGTGATGCTCGACCTCTGGAGGGCGAACGAGGATCTGCTGGCGGAGGCGGGCGTCGACCCGCAGGCCATCGAGAACCCGCGCCTGTGCACGGCCTGTCACCCCGAGCTGCTCTATTCCTACCGCAAGGGCAACCGCGGCCGGCTCGTCACGCTCGCCGCGCTGCCGTAGCCGGGTTCTGGCGGCGGCTGGGGCAAGCGTGGCATCGCGAGGGGGTGCATGACATCGATCGCGTAGCCAACGTTGAGTCGCTCTCCGAGCCATCCCGGAATCGCCGTCCGTGGGTGAATCTCAAGTCCCTGCGTCTCATGTCGTGTGTACAGCGCGTGAACGGGATCTCTCGGCACCGCGGCGAGCGACGGAACTTCCGGCAGCAACCGGCCGTCGGGCCGACGGAATTTCAGCTCTCCATCGGCGTGTCGCTCGATCGTGTACCCCTCCTCGTGGACGGCGCGGTGGTGTCGACGACAGAGCAGAGCAAGATTCGAGAGCGTCGTGGGGCCTCCGTGAGCCCAGTGTCGGATGTGATGACCTTGGCCGAACCGTAGCCCACAGCCCGGGAAGCGGCATCCGCGATCGCGATGGTGCAGCGCGCGCCGCAGTGCCGGTGGAATGGTTCGCGTCCGGGCACCGACTTCGAGGATCCGGCCATCCGGATCGTGTCGCATCGCCACACGGCTCGCGTCACACGCCAAACGCTGGGATGTCTCCGCGGAGACGTGCGTGCCGTCGTCGAGGACCGACTGACCGGGCGCATCCGCGTCCGCCAGCACCGGCGCGTCGACGTGCACCACGACCTGGTAGCGCTCGCCCGGGGCGCCGGGATCGATTCCGTGGTGGAGCGCGGTCTCGGCGACGAGGGCCAGCGCGTCCGCCTGCTGCTGCGGCATCGTGGGAGGCTCCGTCGAAACGTCGGCACCAGACGTTCCCGCGGAAACGTTTTGGGCGTGCGCTTTCTGATACAGCGCTTCGCGGGCCGCGGTCAGCGCCTGGATCAGGACGGCGCCCACCTCGGGCGCCAGCCGTCCACGGATCACGACCATGCCGTCTTCGTCTTGATACACGTGCAGCGCCCGGCTCTTGTGGCGCCGAGCGGTCTCTTTCGCTTCGGCCAATCGATCGACTCGCCGCCAGCCGCGGACGATGCGCTCGACGTGCTCGGCGGTCCCCGCCCGACCCACCGCGAACAGCCGTTCTTCGGTGTCGGGAGTCGCGACGCGGGTCAGCGCCCGAACCTTCGAGTACGAGAGCTCGCCGCGCGCCAGCGCCTGGGCCAGCCGTGGCAGGGTCCCCAGCGCGCGCGCCACGCGGACGCGCTCGCGAGCCGCGCCTCGATCGAGGCCCACACGCCACGTGAGCCACGCGGCGCAGGAGCAGAAGCCAGTGTTCCAGCCGCCGCCGGTGTCGAACTCTCTGATGAGATCCAGCAGGTGCGCGGTAGCCGCGTCGAGGTGCGCGGACAATTCGGCGATCTCATCACCGAGCCGATCCAGATGGGCGGCGACGCCAGCGGTGGGTTCAATGACGGGCGCGATGCTGACACAGGACGGGGTGTTCATCGGCGACTCTCCTCTGTTCTTCTGCGCCGACTCTACACCTCGATTTTCGAGCGTCCGCGGCGCCTCCAGGACGAGCGATCGTGGCGCGGACGCATTACTTGAGAAAAGCGTACCGATCGACGATTTGAGGGGCTGGCGTGTGTCGTGAGCCGCGATTGGGCCGGCGCTGCGCACGCGTATCCATTGCGCAGAGCAAAAGCTGTCAAGCGAAAACTGTGAACATGGGGGGCCCCGACATGGCCCCCCAACCCCCCAGCGCTCGGACCGCCCCGGCGGTGCCGTCGCGGTCCTCGATTCTCGCTAGCTCGCCATCACCGTGCGATCGCGCGCCCACTCGCGCGACGCGCCGATGGTCTCCGCGCGAGAAGGCGGTGTAGAGGCCGGCGAGGTCGAAGAGCTTCGGGTCGCGCTTCCGCTTGCGTAGATGGGCCGCGAAGATCTCCTTGCGCTCGTCGGCGTTGGTTGTACGAGAGGCCCTTCTCCAGCTCGTCGATCATCAGCACGCAGGGCGCCATCTGCTCGGCCATCCGCAGCGCCTTGTCGAGATTCTTCTCTGTCTCGCCGATGTACTTGTCGTAGAGGCGCGCAGCAGGATCGCGCGCTCGGCCTCGAACGTGGTGAAGCCGCGCAGCCGGTCCACCAGCCGGTCGAGATCGGCCGGTGACAGGCCCATCGACACCGGCCGCTCGCGCGCGCACTCG
>QHSB01000335.1 GCA_003220335.1 Candidatus Rokuibacteriota bacterium | reverse complement strand
AACTGGACGTGCGCGCGTTCCCCGCGGATGGCGGCCACCTGGGCGGAGTTGGAGTTGATGAAGATGGCGCGATAGCCGTCGAGGTACGGGCGGCCCTTGTCCCAGTAGTCGGGGTTCTTCTTGCCGATCCAGTGCGAGCCCTTCACGTGCTCGACGAACTTGAAGGGCCCGGTGCCCATCACGTTCGTCTCGTACCAGCGGATGTCCCTGGCCAGGATGTCGGCCTTGAAGATCCAGTTGTAGGGCGAGGCCAGGCTGATCAGGAACGAGGCTTCGGGCCACTTGAGCCGAAACCGCACCGTGTGCGGGTCCGGCGACTCGACGACTTCGACGGCCTGGTAGGCCCCCTTGCGCATGGAGATGACGCCCGTGGGCGGCGCGATGATCTTGTCGTAGCTGGCCTTGACGTCGCGCGAGGTCATGACGCTGCCGTCGTGAAAGCGCACGCCCTGCCGTAGTCGGAGCGTGTACGTCAGCCCGTCCGGCGCGATCGTCCAGGACTCCGCCAGGTCCGGCACCGGCCGGGTGCCCGTCCGGTCGGTCGGGTCGATGCGGAGCAGCGTGTTGTAGTGGGGCGCCAGCGGGTGGACGACGCCGAACGTGCCCTCCCGGTGGCCGTCGTACGACGGCGGCTCCGAGGGCACGAGGAAGATCAGCTCGCCGCCGGGGCGAGGCTTGTCCTGGGCGAAGGCGGCCGGCCACAGCGCCAGGACGGCGAGCGACGAGGTGAGCAGCGCGGCGAGGAGGAGCCGTGGGCGCATGGTGCTACTCCGCCAGCCAGACCGTGTCGAGCTGACCGTTCAGGAAGTGGCTCGGCGTGATCGTCCAGCCGCGCACCCGCGCGTGGTGCGGCACGATCCGGTGCCACCACAGCGTCGGGATCACGTGCACCTGCTCGTCGAGCAGGCGCTTCTCGAACTCGCGGACGATCTTCCGCCGCTCGTCGACGTCGCGCGCCCGGGCCTGACGGTCGTAGAGCGCGTCGAGCGCTCGGTCCGTGAATCGCCCGTAGCTGGCGTCGGTGCGGTCGGAGGAGAGGAACTTGTAGAGGTCGAGGTCGGGCTCGACGATGTAACCACACTGGCCGTCCAGGCTCACCTCGAAGTCGCCGGTGCGTAGCGCGTGGAACCACGCGGCGCTCTCCAGCATGCGCACGGTGGCGTTGAGCCCGATCTTCTTCCACTGATCCACGAGCCAGATGCCCAGAGGCTCGTACGGCTCGGGCAGGTTGCGATTGTTGAACACGAACGCAAAGCCGTCGGGCACGTGGGCCTCGCGCAGCAGGCGCCGCGCCTCCCGCCGCGCCGCCTCGATGTCGCGGCCGTAGCCGGCGAGCTGACCGAGCTCGGCCTCCGTGGCGGCGTAGGTCGTGCCTGGCACCTGCACGCCGCCGACTTCCTTCACGATGGTGATCCGCGACAGCGCCTTCGACCCGTTCCAGCGGTCGACGGCCAGCGTGAGCGCGCGGCGCACGCGCGGATCATCCCACGGCTTCTTCTCGTGGTGCGGCACCACCCAGAGCGCGCAGTCCCACGGGCTCTCCTTGACGACGATCCTGGAGCCGAGCGCGGCCACCAGCACGTCGCGCGCCGACGGATTGAACGCGCGCGGCTCGATCAGCGCGCGCTCGCCGCGCACCGCCGCCACGCGCGCGGCGGTGTTGGGGATGAAGATCGCGCGGTAACCGTCGAGGTAGGGCCGGCCGCGGTCCCAGTAGTCCGCGAACTTCCTGCCCACCCAGTGCGAGCCCTTGACGTGCTCGACGAAGGTGAACGGCCCCGAGCCCAGGATGTTCTTCTCGTACCAGTGCGGGTCCTTGGCCAGGATGTCGGCCTTGTAGATCCAGTTCCACGGCGAGGCCAGGCTGGACAGGAAGCCGGCCGACGGATGCTTGAGCCGGAAGATCACGGTCTCGGCGTCGGACGCCTCGAACGCCTCCACCACGCTGTACTGGCCCCGGCGCAGGCTCATCACGCCCGGCGGCGGCGTGATGATCTTGTCGTAGGAGGCCTTGACGTCGCGCGCCGCGAGCGTCGAGCCGTCGTGGAACTTCACGCCGCGGCGGATCTTGAACGTGTAGGTCAGGCCGTCCTTCGACGCCGTCCAGCTCTCGGCGAGGTCGCCGATGACCCGGGTCCCGCTGGCATCGGTCGGATCGACACGCAGCAGCGTGCTGAGCCGAACGTGAGCAGCAGTGCCGCCGTCAGGACGAGTCGTGGACGCATCGTCGGTCCTCCGCGTCGGGAGTGGGGCATTATACGGCCATGAGCCCACTCATCGTGCAGGGACCGATTCCGCCGACCGCCGCCAACGCCACCTGGCCCAACGTGCTGCACACGCGCGTCGCCGACGTCATCGCTCAGATGAAGCCGGCGCCGTGGTCCAAGCGCATCATCGCCGACGAGCGGCAGCTGGTCACCCTGATCGCCAGCCCGCCCGGCGGCGGCAACCGCCCGCACTGGCACAGCGACTTCGACGAGTGGTGGGTGGTGCTGGGCGGCGTGTTGGAGTGGGAGCTGACGGGCGGCACCGTCGTGCGCGCGAGCAAGGACGACATCGTGTGGGTGCCGCGCGGGACGGTCCATCACATCAAGAACGTCGGCGCCGACCTCTCGCTCCGCCTGGCCGTGGCCATGCCGCCGGCCATGCACTACTTCCACGCGTGCGAGCAGTGCGGCTTCGACGACGACGGCCCGCGCCAGTGGACGGCGTGACCGCCCCCTACACGCCGAGGTAGTACTTCTTCACCAGCTCGTTCTCGCGCAGCTCCTGCGTGCTGCGGCCCTCGAACTCGATCTTGCCGTGCACGATGATGTAGCCGCGGTCGGCGATCTTGGTCGCCTGGTTGAAGTTCTGCTCGGCCATCAGCACGGTGAGGTGGCGGCGCTCCTTCAGCTCCTTGATCTTGCCGATCACGCGGGACACGAGGATGGGCGCCAGCCCCACCGACGGCTCGTCGACGAGGAGGATCCGCGGCGAGGACATCAGCGCGCGGGCCACCGCGAGCATCTGCTGCTCGCCGCCGCTCATGCTGCCCGCGAGCTGGCCCTTGCGCGAGCGCAGCACCGGAAAGGCCTCGTAGGCGAAGGCCAGGTTGACCGCGATGTCCGCGCGCGCGCTCCGGCGATAGGCCCCGAGCAGGAGGTTTTCCTCCACGCTCAGCCGGGGAAACAGCCGGCGCCCCTCCGGCACCAGCGCGATGCCGAGGCTCACGATCTCTTCCGTGGACTTCCGCGTGAGATCGACCCGCACGCCATCGGTCTCGAGAAAGACCCGGCCGGCCTCCGGCGACACCATGCCCATGATGCACTTGATGAGCGTGCTCTTGCCGTTGCCGTTGGTGCCGAGCAGGGCGACCGTCTCGCCCTCGCGGACCTCGATGGAGACGCCGTGCAGCACGCGCACCGCGCCGTAGCCGGCGTCGACGTTCTCGACGACGATCCTACTCGCCAAGGTAGGCCTTCTCCACGGCGGGGTTCCGCACGATCTCGTCGGGCGTGCCCTCGGCGATCCGCTCGCCGGCGTCGAGCACGACGATGCGCTCGGAGAAGCGCATCACCGCCCGCATGATGTGCTCGATCATGATGATCGTGATGCCCCGCGCGTTGAGCCCGAAGAGGATGGCCAGGATGTCGTCCACCTCGGCGTGCGAGAGTCCCGCCATCGCCTCGTCGGAGATGAGCAGCTTGGGCCGCGCCGCCATCGCGCGCGCCAGCTCCAGCTTGCGCATCTCGATCTGCGTGAGCCCGGCCGGCCGCAGGTGCGCCTTGGCGGCGAGCCCGATCGTGGTGAGGATCTCCATCGCCTGAGCCCCGTCGCCCGCCCGCGCGTGCCCGGCGTTCTCCAGCGGGATGCCGAGGTTCTCGAGCACGGTCATGCTCGTGAACGGCTTGGGGATCTGAAAGCTCCGCACGATGCCCAGGCGCGTGCGCCGGTGCGCCGGCATCGAGGTGATGTCCTGTCCCTCGAACACGATGCGTCCGCCGTCGGTGGGCAGCGAGCCCGAGACGCAGTTGATCAGCGTCGTCTTGCCCGAGCCGTTGGGGCCGATCAGCCCGAACCGCTCGCCGGGCTTGACGGCGATGCTCACCCCGTTGAGCGCCATGAAGCCGCCGAAGCGCTTGGTGAGCGCGGTGATCTCGAGCAACGGCGCCGCCATCGCCTCAGCGTCCCCGCAGCCGGCGCACGAGCCCGAGGATGCCCTCGGGGGCGAGGACGACGAAGGCCACGAGCACGACGCCGACGATGAAGAGGTTCAGCTCGGAGGAGATCGTCACCGTCGCCAGCTGCTGCGCGGTGCCCAGCAGCACGGCGCCGATCACCGGCCCCACCCAGCTCGTCGTCCCGCCGATCATCGGCATGGCGAGCGCGTTCACCGCGTAGTCCAGCGCGAAGGCCGAGTTGGGCTCGACGAAGGTCACGTAGTACGGGAACGGCGCGCCGGCCACGCCGAGAAAGAACCCGCTGACGGTGGTGGCGAAGAGCTTCAACTTCAACGTCGGCACGCCCATGCACTCGGCGGCCTCTTCGTTGTCGCGCAGCGCGGCCAGCCCGCGGCCGATCCAGGAGCGCTCGATGAAGCGCGCGGCCATGACCGAGACGACGGCGAGCGCGACCATCACCGTGAAGAGAAACACGACGTAGTTGCCGAACGGTGGGCCGCTCGGGCGGATCACGCTGATGCCCCGGGAGCCGCCGACGTACTCCCAGTTGATGATCATCGTCTGCAGCACCACGGACAGCGCCAGGGTCGCGATGGAGAAGAAGGTGCCGCGCAGGCGCAGCGTGAGATAGCCGATGCCGAGCCCGAGCAGTGCGGAGACGAGCCCGCCGGCGAGGATGAGCACGGGCAGCGGCGCGTGCATCGACCGGATGAGGAACACGGCGGTGTACGCGCCGAGCGCGAAGAAGGCCGGCGTGCCGAAGTTCACGTAGCCGCCATAGCCCCCGAGGATGTTCCACGCGGTGGCGATGACGACGTATTGAAGGATCACGTAGCCGGCGAAGTAGAGGTAGGGATTCACGCGCAGCTGCGCCAGCACGATCCCGGCCGCGACGACGAGCAGGCCGATGAGCAGCGTGGGCAGCGTGCGCGCCATCAGCGGCCGAACAGTCCCGCCGGGCGCACGGCCAGCGCGGCCAGCAGGATGCCGAAGGACACCGCGAGCGACCAGGACGGCCCGAAGAACGTCGACATCAGGCTCTCCACCACGCCCAGGATGACGGCGGCGACCAGCGTGCCGCCGATGCTGCCCATGCCACCCAGCACGGTGATGGCGAACATCCGGCCGATGTAGTCGCGGTCGGTGGACGGGATCACCGGCGCGATGCTGATGAGCAGGGCGCCGGCCACGCTGGCGGCGGCGATGCCGATGCCGAACGCGATCGTCTTGATCTGCACGGGATCGGCGCCCATGAGGCGCAGCGCCCCCTGGTCCTGCGACACCGCCATGATCGCCCGCCCGTAGAACGTCCGGCCGAGAAACAGGTAGAGCGCCGCCGTCATCATGACCCCGACCACGCACGGCACCAGGTAGCGGAAGGCGACGCCGACGCCGCCCCCGAGGTCGATCGACTTGCCGATGTACCCGGCCTGCACCAGCCGGTAATCCACGCCGAACTTCAGGCTCAGGCTGACCTCGATGATGAAGAGCACGCCGAAGAAGAACACGAGACCGCGCAACGCCTCGTCGCCCCGCCGCTCGAAGGCCGCATAGTAGATGCGGTAGACGGCGGCGCCCACGAGATAGAAGAGCGGGGTGAAGAGCACGCCGGTGAGGATCGGGTCGAGACCGTAGGCGCTGTTCATGACGTACGCGCCATACGCGCCGAGGATCACGAAGGCGGGCTGGGCGATGTTGGCGATGTCGAGGAGCCCGAAGATCAGCGAGATTCCCAGGCTCACGGCGGCATAGAAGCCGCCGAGCAGCAGTCCGGCGACCACCGCGTTGGCCAGCAGGTCCCAGGAGAACACGGGACCCGGGCTATTTCAGCGCGGCCGAATACGGATAGATGATGGTGCCGGACTTGAGCTCGTCGGGATAGAGCACGACCTTCTTGCCCGGCCCGCGGAACTGGTCGATGCCCGTGCCCTGGATCTTCTGGTACTGGACCATCAGCGTGCGGCCCTTGGCCCACTCGCCGTTCTTGCCGAACTTCACCTTGCCGACGACCGTGCTGAACTCGTGGCCGCGGATGTAATCCGCGATCTTCTGCTGATCGAGGCCCTTGGCCCCTTCGACGGCCTGACCGAGCACCTGCATCAGCGCGTACGAATACGGCGGCAGGTAGTAGCCGAGCGGATCGACGCCGGCCTTCTCCGCGCGCGCCTGGTACTCCTTCAGGAATTCCTTGATGCCGGGTATGGCCAGCATGGAGGGCTCCGGCGCCCAGAAGTCGTAGTTCACGATGCCATTGAGCATGGGGCCCATGCTCGTCATGACCGTCGTGAACATCAGCCCCACCATGCCGCCGCCGAAGATCTTCGGCTGCAGGCCGACCTCGTGAGCCGCGCGCAGCATGCCGACGGAGTCCGGCGGGTAGCTGGCCACGAACACGATGTCGGCGTTGGTGGCCTTGATGGCGCGCACGATCGGCGTGTAGTCCACCGTGCTGGGCGGGTAATTCTTGTCGTAGACCGTCTTGAAGCCGAACTTCTTGATGAGCTCGCGCGCGCCGACCATGGCGTTCTGCGGATACTCGGCATCGGCGCCGACGATCGCCACCGTCTGCGGCTTGGGCGTCTGCTTGGCCGCGAGCTCGAAGAAGCCGATGGCCGTGCTCGTCTGCGGATCGGGGCCGGCCGGCTGGATCTGGAAGTAGTTCGGGTACTGGTACTTCTC
>QHSB01000334.1 GCA_003220335.1 Candidatus Rokuibacteriota bacterium | reverse complement strand
GATGCCCTCGCGGAACTGGTCGAGCTGGCCGAGCTGATCGGCGCGCCCGTGATGCTGGAAGGCGTGTCGTCGACGTGCAGCTTCCCGTTCACGCATCCGCTCTACGCCGGCTCGATGCCGCGGCTCGGGCCGGGCATCAAGGGTCTGCTGATGCGCCACGACCTGCTCTTCTCCGTGGGCGGGGATCTCTTCACGCTCTCGCTGCCCTCCGACGTGGATCCGATGCCCCCGGGCCTCGACGTGGTCCATCTCGACGTGGACCCGTGGGAGCTCGGCAAGAACTATCCGGCCGCCGTCGCGATCCAGGGCGACCCGAAGGCGTCGCTGCCGGAGCTCACCGAGGCGGTGCGGCGGCACGCGGGCAAGGCCGGCCACAAGGACGCGAGCAAGCGGCGCGAGGCCCTGGCCAGCAAGCACGCGCGCGAGCGCGACGATCTCGCGCGCCGCGCGGGCGACGAGGCCAGGAAGTCGCCGATGGGGCCGCTCGCCCTCGTGCACGCCGTCTCGCAGGTCGTGCCCGACGACGTCGTCGTGGTCGACGAGGCGATCTCCTCGTCGGCCGGCATCCGGAACTTCTTCCGCTGCGCCGACGCGAAGTCGTTCTTCAGCCTGCGCGGCGGCGGTATCGGCTGGGGCCTGCCGGCGGCGCTCGGCGTGAAGCTCGCGCTGCCGAAGCGGCCGGTGGTCGCCCTCGTCGGCGACGGCAGCGCCATGTACACGGCGCAGGCGCTGTGGACGGCGGCGCACGAGTCGCTGGCCGTCGTCTACGTGATCTTCAACAACGCGTCGTACCGGATCCTCAAGGAGCGCACGAAGGCGCTCAAGGGCTTCTCGGCCGAGGACGACAAGTACGTGGCCATGGACCTCGTCGATCCGGCGATCGACTACGTCGGCCTCGCCCGCTCGCTCGGCGTCGCCGGCGAGCGCGTGGAGAAGGCCGCCGACGTGGGCCCGGCCGTGGGCCGGGCGCTGGCCAGCGGCGCCCCTGCGCTGATCGACGTGCGCATCGACCCCTCGTTCACCTAGGAGCCGTCCATGGCGATGAGCTTCGGCATCCACATCGGCCACATGGGCGGGCCGCTCGAGGAGATGCGCCGGCTGTGGAAGTTCGCCGACAGCGCCGGCTTCGACTGGTTCTCCGTCTCCGACCACTTCCAGGAGTCGCCGCCGCGCGGCGGCGAGATCGATTGCTTCGAGGCGATCACCACGCTCACCGCCGCCGCGGTGGAGACGAAGCGCGTGCGGCTGGGCGCCCTCGTCTACTGCGTCGCCTACCGGAATCCGGGGCTCCACGCCAAATCGCTCACGACGATCGACCACCTCTCCCATGGCCGCGTGGACTGCGGTCTCGGCGCCGGCTGGCACGAGGCCGAGGCGAAGGCGTACGGCTACGCGTGGCCGCGCATCGGCGTGCGCGAGGACATGCTGGAGGAGTACGCGCAGGTGATGCGCATGCTCTTCGACACCGAGTCGCGCCGCTCGCACTTCGCGGGCACGCACTTCCGCCTGGAGAACGCGCCCAACAATCCCAAGCCCCTGCAGCCGCGCGTGCCCATCTGGATCGGCGGCCGTGGCGAGAAGCGCACCCTGCGCGCGGCTGCGAAGTTCGCCGACGGCTGGAACGCGCCCTACATCGGGCCCGAGGAGTGGACCCACAAGGGCCGGGTCCTCGACCAGTGGTGCGAGACGGAGAAGCGCGATCCCCGGTCCATTCTCCGCACCGTGAACCTCGGCTTCTACCTCGGCGCCGACGCCAAGGGCGCCGCGCGCGGCGAGCAGGTGTTTCAGTCGCACTTCGGCAAGGACCCGCGCGACGGCTTCCTGCGCGGCACGCCGAAGGAGACGCTGGCGATGCTGACGCGGTTCCGCGACGCGGGCTGCGCGCGCGTCAACATCGCCTTCCGCGAGGGACCGTACGACTGGGACGCGCTGCACGCATTTGCGGAGACCGTGTTCCCGGTTTTTGGCGTCCGGGGGCAGAGTTAGCGCGCACCGCGCCTGAATATCGAGCGCTCGACAGGCGTCAGACCTTTCGAGGACAATAAGCGCATGAGAGCCGCGCTGACCGCCGTCGCCCTCGCCCTCGTCGTGACCACCCCACCCCTCGCCTACGCCGCCGGCCGCGAAGCGCGCAACGACAAGCCGTACGCGTGCAATCCCCGGGCGGAGTGCCTGGCTCGCGCGGCCGGCCTCGACGGGCCCGCCGCGGCGGCAGCCAAGAGAGACTGCGGCCGGATGCCGAAGTCCGGCACGTGCTTCTCGCCGGACGATACGCAGGCCGACCGCGGCGGCCGCACCGACGTCGACCGCGCCGGCACCGTCGAGCGCAAGCGCCGCTAGACTCCCGCTCTTCGCGGGCCGGGCACCCCTGCGCTTGCGGCGCCCCCGTCCCGCGGTATACCGTCGAGGCCTATTTCGCGACCCGCGAGAGGGCCAGCTCATGACGAAGGAAGACAGCGCGCTGATCCGCGGACTCGAGGGTGTCGTCGCCGCCGAGACCCGCCTGTGCGACCTCGATGGCAAGAACGGTCGCCTCGCCTACGTCGGCTACGACATCGACGAGCTGGCGCGCAAGGCGACGTTCGAGGAGGTCACGTACCTGCTCCTCCACGGCGAGCTGCCCAGGGCGGCGCAGCTCGACGGCCTCACGGTGGCGCTCACGGCCGCGCGGGAGATTCCGCGCGAGCTGATTGCCGCGTTCGGGCTCATGCCGAAGGCCACCGATCCGATGCGCGTGCTGCAAGCGGCCGTCGCGATCCTCGGCATGTCGGATCCCGACGCCACCGACAACTCGCACGCCGCAAACGTCCGCAAGGCGATCCGCCTCACGAGCCAGATCGCCACCGCCATCTGCGCGCACCACCGCGTCCGCAGTGGACAAGAGCCGGTGGCGCCGGCGGCCGGGCTCGGCCACGCCGCGAACTTCCTCTATATGTTGACCGGCCAGCGCCCCGGCACCGCCGCCGTCAAGGCGTTCGACGCGAGCCTCACGCTCTACGCCGAGCACGAGCTGAACGCGTCCACGTTCACCACGCGCACGATTGTCTCCACGCAGTCGGACATGCACTCGGCCGTGGCCGGCGGCGTCGGCGCCCTGAAGGGGCCGCTGCACGGCGGGGCGGGCGAGGCGGTCATGCGCACGCTGATGGAAATCGGTGAGGTCGCCAACGTCGAGGCCTTCACCGACAAGGCGCTCGCCGAGAAGCGGCGCCTCATGGGCTTCGGCCACCGCGTGTACAAGGCCGGCGATCCGCGCGCGGCGATCCTGCGCGGCATGGCGGAGCAGGCGTGCCGCGAGTCGGGCCAGTTCAAGTGGTATCAAATCGCCGTGAAGCTGCACGAGCGTATCGGTGGTGCCAAAGGTCTCATTCCCAACGTCGACTTCTATTCCGCTCCGCTCTTCTATTCCCTCGGCATCCCGGTCGATCTCTTCACGCCGGTCATCGCGGCCGGCCGCATCGCGGGCTGGAGCGCGAACATCGTCGAGCAGCACGACGACAACCGCCTGATCCGTCCGCGCGCGGAATACGTGGGACCGGGCCGCCGGGCGTTCGTGGACATCACAAAGCGTTGATGCGTCAGAGCCTGACTCACAAGCTGATCGAGGCCCACCTCGTCAGCGGCAAGGCCGTGACGGGAGAGGAGATCGGCGTCCGCGCGGACCAGATCCTCCTCACGGACACCAACGGGATCCAGTCGTGGCTGCAGTTCGAGGCGATGGGCTTCCCACGTGTCGTGCCGCCGCGCGTGGTCACCTACATCGACCACCAGGTCTTCCAGGTCGACTCGCGCAATTCCGACGACCACCGTTACATGCAGACGGCCTCGCGCAAGTACGGCGCGGTGTTCGGCAAGCCGGGCAACGGCATCTGCCACCAGGTCCACATGGAGACGTACTCGATCCCGGGCGAGATGCTGCTCGGCAGCGACAGTCACACGCCGCTCTGCGGCGCGGCCGGGATGCTC
>QHSB01000333.1 GCA_003220335.1 Candidatus Rokuibacteriota bacterium | reverse complement strand
GAGCTGCTCGTCGAGAAGGTGCGGAGCTTCGGCGGGCAAATCCAGGAGCTGGGTCCGAGGACGAGCGTGGCCGCGTTCGGCCTCGGGCCCGTCGAGGACGCCGCGAGCCGGGCCGCGCTGGCGGCCATGGCCATCCAGAACGTCGTGACACGCACCCGCGGCCTCAACGGCGCCGGCGTCAAGCTCGCGGTCCACGTCACACAACCACTGGTGGCCTGGCTCGACGGTCATCCGCAGATCGATCTCGACGGCATGTCGGCCGCGACCGAGACGCTGAAGGCGTTGATCTCGCTTGGAGAGCCTGACACGATCGTCGCCAGCGAGGCCGCCGTGCCGTTCCTCGAGCGACGGTTCGAGCTCGTGCGTGCCGATCGGGGTGCGGGGGCTACGGCGCGGCCCTATCGGGTCACACGCCGCGAATCGACCGGATTCGGTCTTGGTGGACGGGCGCTGAGTCGCTTCATCGGCCGCGAGCAGGAGCTCCAGAGTCTCCGGGATCGACTGGCGCAGGTCGAGCAGGGCCATGGCCGCGTGGTGGAGGTGGCGGGTGAGGCCGGCGTTGGCAAGTCTCGGCTGGTGTACGAGTTCACGCGTTCACCGAGCGACAGGCCATGGCGAACGCTGGCATCCCGCGCGGTGTCGTATGGAACGAACACGCCTTACCTGCCGATCATCGATCTCCTCAAACACTATTTCCAGATCGAGGATCGAGACGCGCGGAGCCAGACTCTCGAGCGGGTGACGGAGAAAGTCCTGAGCCTGGACCCCGGGCTGGCACCGTACGTGCCGGCGCTCGTCTCGTTGCTCGACGGTGATGCGCAGGACCATCGGTGGCAGTCACTCGAGCCACTCCAGCGCAGAGAGCAGACGCTGGACGCGATCAAGCGGCTGTTGATCCGGGAGAGTCAGGTGCAGCCGCTCTGCCTCGTGTTCGAGGATCTTCACTGGATCGACACCGAGACTCAGGCCGCCGTTGGGCGGCTGATCGACAGCCTGCCGAATGTCCGCATCCTGCTCCTCCTCACCTACCGCCCCGAATACCGGTCCGGATGGGGCAAGACGTACTCCACTCAGCTCCGCCTCGATCCGCTCGAACCCGAGCGGACGGAAGAATTGCTGCGGACATTCCTTGGAGCAGATCCTCATCTCTCGCCACTCGAGCGGCTCTTGATCGAGCGGACCCAGGGCAATCCGTTCTTTCTCGAAGAGAGCGTTCGAGGTCTCGTGGAGAGCCAGACGCTTGTCGGCGAGCGCGGGGCTTATCGGCTCACGAAACCGGTCAACGCCCTCCAGGCGCCGGCCACCGTGCAGGCCGTCCTGGCCGCTCGGATCAATCAGCTCGCGACCGACGAAGCCACGCTGCTCCAGACCGCGTCCGTCATCGGCGCCGAAGTGTCGTTCACCCTGCTCCAGGCGCTCGCGAAGATGCCTGAGGACAAGTTGCGACGGAGCCTGGAGCATCTCCAGGCGGCCGAGTTCCTCTACGAGCGCAGTCTCTTCCCCGCTCTCGAGTACACGTTCAAGCACGCCCTCACGCATGAGGTCGCGTACAAGAGCCTCCCTCCAGAACGTCGGCGCGCGCTCCATACGCGGATCGTCGAGGCCATCGAGAGTCTCTACGCCGACCGCCTTGCCGAACATGTCGAGCTGCTCGCCCACCATTGCTTCGAGGGCGAGATCTGGGAGAAGGCCGCGCTCTACCTTCGGCAGGCGGGTATGAAGGCCGCTCGAGGCTCGGCCAACCGCGAAGCGGTACCCCGCCTGGAGCAGGCGCTCGTCGCCCTTGGCCATCTGCCAGAGAGCCGGGCTCGCATCGAGCAGGCCATCGACGTCCGATTCGAGCTTCGACGCTCCTTTCTCGCACTCGGCGAATACGGTCGGATGCTGGAACACCTCCGCGAGGCCGAAGCCCTTGCGCAGGCTCTTGGCGACCGGCAACGCCTCGGCTGGGTCTTGATCTATCTGGCCGGTTGTCTCAACTGGATGGGCGATCCGAGCGGAGCGCTTGACTGTGGCCAGCGGGTACTCGTCCTCGCCGCTGACCTCGGTGATGCCGACCTTCAGGCGATCAACACCGGTGGCCTCGGAATGGTTCACTACGCGCTGGGCAACTATCGACAGGCCAGAGCGCTCTTCATCGAGGGTATTGGTCGCCTTCGCGGCGACGTCTCCTTCAAGCGCTTCGGGCCCGCCGCCCTGCCCGCCGTCTACGCTCGTTCCTGCCTCGCTCGCTGCCTGTCCCAGCTCGGGCACTTCGGCGACGGCGCCGTGCACGGCGAAGAGGCCGTTCGTCTCGCCGAGACGGCCGACCACCCATTCAGCCTGGTCATCGCCTGTCTGGCCCTCGGTTCGGTCCAACTGCTCAAGGGCGACCTGCCCAGAGCCATTCGTGCGCTCGACCGCGCCGTCGACCTTTGCCGGAAGTGGACGATTCCCGCCTGGTTCCCGGCGGCCGCGTCGTCATTGGGCTATGCGTATGTCCTGTCGGGCCGCCGGGCCGACGGCATTGTCTTGCTGCGAGAGGCCATCGATCTCGCCGCCCACATGCGAATCGGGTATGACGAAGCTCCGACGGCCGCCTGGCTGAGCGAAGCTCACCTTCTGGAGGCCAGAAGGGACGAGGCGGTGTCTCAGGCTCAACGCCAGGTCGATCGGTCCCGCCAGTGTGGGCATCGAGGCCACGAGGCGTATGGCCTGCGAGCTCTCGCCGAGGTCGCAGCCCGATTCGATCCCCACGAGGTCGAGACGGCCAAAGACTACTATCACCGGGCCCTCACCCTCGCCACCGAGCTCGGTATGCGCCCGCTCGTCGCTCATTGCCATCGCGGCCTCGGCCGCCTGTACGAGCGCACAGGCAAGAGCGAGCAAGCCCGGGAGCATCTCACGACCGCCGTCACGATGTACCACGAAAGCGGTATGCGGTGGTGGCTCGAGCAGGCAGAGCGGGAGAAGGGCGAGGTGCGATGAACGTCGCTACTCGGCGGCGGCCAGCCGGGCGAACTCTCGCTTCCTCGCGTTGACGTGTGCGAGGTACCGGCCGACGTCGTGGTCGCCACACCGCTGTCCCGCGGTCAGCCGGAACCCGCGTCGCGCGTAGGCGTCGCCGGGCCCGGCGCCGCAGAGGTGGATGACGGCGGCGAGATCCTGCTTCTGGCCCAGGGTGGCGGTGGCGATCCGGTGGCGCTCCAGCGTCTGCGCGACGCCGCGATCCAGGAGGGCGGCGGTCAGCTCGACGGCGTGACTGGGCACGACCCGAGTGTAGAGGCCGTTGAACCAGCACGAGCGCACGTCGTGCCAGACGCCGTCTTCGACCACCACGTGGTCGCGGACGCAGAAGCGCCGGGCCTCCCGGAACGTCGCATCGGTGATCTGATACATTCCGACCGCGCTCGACGCGGGCTGGTACACCTCGAACGGATTCCATGTCAGCCGCCACCGCCAGTACGTCCTCGCCACCGGATTGCCCGCGCCTTCGACCTGGGCCAGCGCGGCCAGGAGCTCGGGCGTGATGACCACCGTGGAATGCCGGCGGAAGAGCGGCCCGTACTGCCGCCACGTCTCGGGCGGCGCCTTGGCCAGCGCGCCGCTCACGGGAAAGAAGAGCTCGGTCGGCTTGCGCACGACCTGGTACAGCCAGTTCACCGCCGACCACACCGCGAGGACCGCGACCGCACCCACGAGGATCCGGATCGCGAGCGGCGCCGCCAGCAGCGCCATGAGGGCTCGCCGGCCGGATCGGGTGAGCCGCCAGACGGATGCGAGCCGGGCCGGGCGCCCGCGCCTCCGTCGCGATGCGGTCCTGAGGGCGCGTGAATGGGCCATGACGCGGATACATCGAGTATGCATCGAAGTCCCCGGAGTCTGCGCCGCGACTATAATCGGGCCGCACTCAAGGAGGCCCGACCATGAGGAGACGAGACTTTCTGAAAGCCGCGGTCGCCGGTGGCGCCGGTGCAACCCTGGGCGGCCGGCTCTATCCGAGGGCCGCGTGGGCGCAGGGTCCGATCAAGATCGGGATGCCGGCCGCGCTCTCGGGTGCCTATGCCCAGTACGGCATCCAGGCGAAACGCGCCGCGGACCTGTTCGCCAGGGACGTCAAGGCGAAGGGCGTCCTCGGCCGGCCCGTCGAGTTCATCTTCGAGGACACCGCCGGTGATCCGGCCACCGCCGTGCGCAAGGCCCAGAAGCTCGTCGAGAAGGACGGCGTGAAGTTCCTCACCGGCGTGGCGCTGTCGTCGGAGGCGCTCGCGGTGTCCGCGAAGTGCCCCGAGTGGAAAGTCATCTTCATGTCGACGATCAACGGGGCGGGCGCGCTCACCGCGAAGTCCTTCCATCGGTACTTCTTTCGCGTGAACACCAGCGGCCCCATGGGCGCGCGCGCCGTCAGCCTCTATCTGGCGGAATCGCCGATGAAGCGCTTCTTCGCGCTGGGCAGCGACTACGCGTGGGGCCGCGACAGCGTCGCCTCCTTCACGTCGCAGATCATGGCCGCCAAGAAGGACATCGTCGCCACCGAGTTCCCGCCCGTCGGCACCAAGGACTTCGCGAGCTACATCGCCAAGATCAGACAGTCGCGCGCCGACGGCGTCTACCTCGTCCTGCCGGGCCAGGACGCCACGATCTACCTGAAGCAGGCCCACCAGTTCGGTCTCAATCGCGAGGTGAAGCCGATCATGGAGATCCTGGAGCTGGAGAACATGAAGGCGGTGGGCGACGCGATGGTGGGGGCGATCGGCAGCTCGCGCTACCCGTTCACGGTCGACACGCCGAAGAACCGGGACTTCGTCAAGCGCTTCCACGAGCTGCACGGCCTGTATCCCGACATGTTCGACGGCGAGACGTACGAGGGCCTCGAGTGGCTGGCGCAAGTGATCGCCAAGGCCGGCACCGACGACGTCGAGAAGGTCATCGACGCCTGGGAGGACTCGAGCTACGACGGCCTCGAGGGCCCGTTCTTCATGCGCAAGTGCGACCACCAGGCCGTGCAGCCCGGCTTCGCGGTCGAGTGCGTGAAGGATCCAAAGTATCCGCATCCCATCCCCAAGATCCTGGCGACGTATCCCGGCGAGAAGGTGACGCCGAAGTGCCGGACGGAAGAATTCTCGTAGCCCGTGGCCAACCTGCTCGAGCAGCTGCTCAACGCGCTGGCGCTGGCGGGACTCCTGTTCCTGGTGTCCGCCGGGCTCTCGCTCGTGTTCGGGATCCTCCGCGTCGTCAACTTCGCGCACGGTGTGTTCTACATGATCGGCGCCTACCTCGGCTTCACAACGGTCGCGCTGACCGGCTGGTTCTGGCCCGCGCTCGTGGTGGTGCCGCCGGTCGTCGGTCTGCTCGGCGCGCTGCTCGAGTCGTCCACGCTGCGCTTCATCTATCGGCGCCCGCCGATCTACCAGTTACTGCTGACGTTCGGGCTCGCGCTGATCCTGGAAGAAAGCGTCCGCGTGCTCTACGGCCCGACCGCCAAGGGCGTGGAGCCGCCGCCGCTGCTGCAGGGCGCGATCGACCTGGGCGGCCTTCTCTATCCGCGCTATCGGCTCTTCCTGGTCGTGCTGGGCTGCACGGTCGGCGTCGCCGTGTGGCTATTCTTGAAGGCGACGCGCGCCGGGCTCGTGATCCGCGCGGTCGCGCAGAACAGCGAGATGGCCGACTGTCTCGGCGCCGACGTCGCCCGCGTGCGCACGCTGGTGTTCGGCGCCGCGTGTGCGCTGGCCGGCCTCGGCGGCGTGGCGGCCGCGCCCATGACCACCGCGTACCTCGGCATGGGCATCAGCGTGATCG
>QHSB01000332.1 GCA_003220335.1 Candidatus Rokuibacteriota bacterium | reverse complement strand
GAGGCCGCGATGTCGAGGCAGCCCGCGAGGTGCGCGGGCTGGTTGGCCACGATGCCGACGGGCCGGCCGCCGAGCCGCCCGAAGCCCACGACGATGTTCGGGGCGTAGCTCGCCTGGACCTCGAAGAAGTACCGGTCGTCGAGCACGGAGCGGAGGATCTCCTTCATGTCGTACGGCTTGTTCGGCTGCGCGGGCACGATCGACTGCAGCGCCTCGTCGCGCCGGTCGGCCGGATCCTGGGTCGGCCGCAGCGGCGGGTCCTCCATGTTGTTCTGCGGCAGGAACGTCAGCAGCTCGCGGATGAGCGCCAGGCACTCCTCCTCGCTGTCCGCCGCGAAGTGGGCGACGCCCGAGGTGGTGCCGTGCGTGGTGGCGCCGCCGAGGTCCTCCGCCGTCACGCCCTCGTGGGTGACGGCCTTGATGACGTCGGGACCGGTCACGAACATGTACGAGGTGTTCTTGACCATGAACACGAAGTCGGTGATGGCCGGGGAATACACGGCGCCGCCCGCGCACGGTCCCAGGATCGCCGAGATCTGCGGGACGACGCCCGAGGCCAGGGTGTTGCGCAGGAAGATGTCGGCGTAGCCGCCGAGCGAGGCGACGCCGTCCTGGATGCGGGCGCCGCCCGAGTCGTTCAGACCGATCACGGGGACGCCGGTCTTCATCGCGAGGTCCATGATCTTGCAGATCTTGCGCGCGTACGCCTCGGAGAGCGAGCCGCCGAACACCGTGAAGTCCTGCGCGAAGACGAACACGGGGCGGCCGTGGATCCGCCCGGAGCCGGTGACGACGCCGTCGCCGGGGATCCGCTGCTCGGCCATGCCGAAGTCGTGGGTCTGGTGGACGACGAAGCGGTCGAGCTCGAGGAAGGAGGCGGGATCGAGCAGCAGCTCCAGCCGCTCGCGCGCCGTCTTCTTGCCGGCCTTGTGCTGGCGGCGGATCCGCTCCTCGCCCCCGCCGAGCTCGGCGTCGCGGTTGCGGCGCCGGAGCTCCTCGAGGCCCTCGTCGGGGGACATGGCTATGATTATAATTCAGTCTCCATGCAACCCTGGCTGCAGGCGGTCCTGGTAGCATGCGCGGTGGTGCTCACGGCGGCGGCGGTTCCCGCCCTTCTGGCGCTGCGGCGCATGGCCCGCCGCGCCGAGACGGTGCTCACCATCGTCGAGCAGGAGCTTCGGCCGCTCATCGGCCAGGCTCACGCGCTGACGGTGGACGTGCGAACGCTCACCCGCGAGGCGAAGGAGGAGATCGAGCGCGTGGGCGAGGTGACGGAACGCGTGAATGCCGTGGCCGACGGCGTCGGCCGCGCCGTGACCGGACTGGCCGGGCTGGCTCGGGCCGGGCAGCTGATCGGGGTGGCGGCCGGACTCAAGAAGGGACTCGACGTCTTCGTGTCCCGCTTCTCGAAGAATCAAGGAGATCACCATGGCAAATGACCGAAACGATTCGGCGGGTTACCTGGGCTGGTTCCTCCTGGGCGGCATCCTCGGCGCGGCCTCCGCGCTGATGCTGGCGCCCAAGGCCGGGCGCGAGATCCGCGACCAGCTGCTGGAGCGCGGCGGCGAGTTCGCGCGGCGGGCCCAGGCGATGGCCAACGACGCGCAGGGCCGCGCCGGCGACTGGCTCGACAAGAGCCGCGAGGTGTTCGAGGAGCAGACGCAGCGCCTCATGACCGCGTTCGAGGCCGGCAAGGATGCGATGAAGGACGAGATCCGCAAGGGCAACACACCGCCGCGTGGCTGAGGTCGAGCTTCCGAATCCGGAGGAGCTGGAGGAGCGACGCGACAAGTCATTCAGCCGTCGCGTCGCTCTCACCACCGCCGTCTACGCGGTCATCCTCGCCGTCGCGTCGCTGGGCGCCGGCAACGCGATGAAGCACATGCTCCTCGCCCAGCAGCAGTCCTCCGACCAGTGGGCGTTCTACCAGGCCAAGGTCATCCGTGAGCACCTCTATCGCGCCCAGGCGCTGGTGATGCAGGCGGAGCTGGCCGACGTCGCCGCCGCCCGCGGCCCGCGGCAGGAGAAGGTGCAGGCGCTCGCGACGAGGTTCGCCGACGAGGAGAAGCGCTACAACGCCGAGAAGAAGGACATCGAGAAGGACGCCAAGAAGCTCGAGCACGACCGGGACCACTACCGCACGCGCGACCGCTACTTCGAGTTCGCCGAGGTGTTCCTCCAGATCGCGATCGTCTGCTCGTCCGTCGCCATCCTGGCCACCTCACGCGCCATGTTCATCTTCTCGATGGTCATGGCCGCCCTCGGCGTCCTCGGCACGCTCAACGGCTTCCTGCTCTTCGCCCGCGTGGGCCTGCTCGATCACTAGCGCTGCTCGTCCTTGTCCTTTTCCGTCTCCGACGCTCCCTCGTTGATGCCCTTCTTGAACTCGTTCATGGATTTGCCGAGCGAGCGCGCGATCTCGGGCAGCTTGCTGCCCCCGAACATGACGAGCACGATCACCAGGATGACCAGCAGCTCCTGCGTTCCGAGTCCAAACATGGTTCGCTCCTCTTCTGTGGCTGAGACGTCGGGACAACGGGGGGACGCTCAGTCGAGGGGCGGGGCGCGGGAGGCAGCGGTGCCTGCGACGGACGGCGCCGCGGGCGCCACGGGTGATGCCGGCTCGATCACGGCGGCCGGCGGCTGCAGCAAGGCCGGGGCAATCGCGGCAATCGCCGGTGTCTCGTCCCAGACGAGCGCCAGGATCTCGTCGGCGTCGCCGCCGTCGTACATGCCGGGAATCCACGTGGGGTCCGGCACGTTCGCGGCCGCCAGCATCGGCGCCAGCAGCGCGACGAGGACGAGGGCGGCGGCGACGAGACGAGTCACGGACCGATGCTACGACCGTGGTTGCGGCTGGTCAAACTCGCCCACGACGTTAGCTGAGCGCCAGGGCGACCGCCAGCGGCTTACGACGGTGCGCCATCGCTCACGGCTGCCGCGTGAAGCGCGCGCCGGTTGCGCCGTCGTCGCCGCGGAGGCGGAGCATCCCGTCGTCCACGGTCACGGTGCCGTCGCCTTCGCTGCTGACGTAGCGCAGCAGCCCGGAAGGCAGCGTGACGATCGCGCCGTGCAGCGGCCGGTCCAAGCCGTCGAAGTACGCGGTGCCTTCGTACCGGCCGTCGGGCGCGATCGTCAGCCGCGCGGTCGTGTGACCGCGCGGCGTCGAGACCCGGCCGTGCCACTCGCCGGCCAGGCTTCCCACGCTCGGCGGCGTGGTCGCGCACCCGGCCAGCGTCGCGACGAGCAGCAACAGGCCCCTCATCGCCGTCTGACCTCATCGGGCGCCGGCGTACCAGCCCCCAGTGCGGCGAGCCGGCGCGACAGGCGCGTGGCCACCCAGAACGCGATGAGCGTCGCGCCGAAGGCGCAGACGACGGTGGCGCCGGTCGGCAGGTCGAAGGCGGCGGAGGCCACGATGCCGATCACGCTCACCACGGTGCCAAAGGTCCAGCCGATGGCCAGCCGGGTCGCGACGCTGCCGCCGAGCATGACCCCGGCCAGCGCCGGCACGATCAGGTAGGAGAAGACGAGCAACACGCCCGCGATCCGCACGGAGCTCGCGACCACGACGCCGAACGACGCGTAGAAGAGAAAGTCCCACAGCCGCACGCGCCAGCCCGCCGCGAAGGCCGCGCGTGGATCCGTCGAGATGAGGAGGAACGGCTCGCGGCAGAACCAGTGCATGACCCCGACCAGCGAATAGAGCGCGAAGACCTTGCCTACCTCGAACGGGCGCACGGTGAGCAGGCTGCCGACCAGCATCGTGCGCACCTGCTCGGCGCCGTGGGGCGCGCGGTCGGCGAGGAGGACGGCCGCCGCTGAGGAAACGGCGTAGACGATGCCGATCACAGCTTCCTGCGAGACGTTACGCCGGCGGCTCCGCGTAATGGACAGCACGAGGTCGCCGAGCAGCGTGGCGGCGAGACTGTAGGCGTATGACTCCCACTGCTCGATCTCGTACCCCTGCAGGAAGGCGGCGGTCGCGCCGAGCGCCGCGATCTGGGCCATCGCGATGTCCACGAACACGACCTCGCGGGCGAGCACGTGGACACCGAGATACGCGTGGATCCCCGTGAGCACCAGGCACATGAGAAACGGTGCCCACAGGAGCGACCACAGGTCAGCGATCATGCATTGTGCGTCTCATTGGCGAAGAGCCTGCGACAACGTCCTGACATTGTAATCGACGGCGGCGAGGTACGAGTCGGCACCTTTGACGCCACCGACCATCGCCGCGAGGAGCAGAGGCTTCGCGCCGGCCTCCTCCGCAATCCGCTCGGCAAGCTTCTCGTCGTTCCACGGCGCGTAGATCAACACCTTGATCTTCTCATCTTTCATCACGCGCACGAGACGGACGAGATGACCGGGCGCCGGCGGAATTCCGGGCCGCTCCTCGACCCAACCGGTCTCGATCAGGCCGAAGCGCGTGAGGAAATAGATCCACTGAGGATGGTACACCACGACCTTGGAGCCTTTGACAGGCTCCATCAGCTTCGTCCACTCCCCCATCCGCGAGTTCCAGGGAATAGTGAGGGTTGCCCAGCGGGTGCACGTCGCCCATCGAGCGATCGATTCTCACCGTCGGCACCTCGAGGACCGGTATGCCCCGCGAGACATCGATCACGCCGGCGCCGCCACGGACGATGTTGTCGTTGTTCGAGCCCTGAACGGCGACGTCGATCCATTTGTCGAGCTCGAGTCCGTTCTCGACCACGATGTCGGCTCGTCGCAGCTTCAGCATCATGCTTGGCCGGATCTCGATCTCGTGCGCATTGACGGTGCCCCGAGACAGCGAGTCCACCTCCACGAGATCACCGCCCACCGCTTCCGTGAGTGCCTTCAGGTCGGGGATCGTTGCGATGACGCGTAATTTGCGCGCGCCATCGGCCTCCGAGACGATCAGGACGGCGGCGACGATCAGGAGGACGAGGGCACAGAATCGCTTGCTCATGATCGCTCCTTTAGAACGCATGCGCCGGGTGGGCGCCCAGGATGAACGTGGCCTGGAAGAGCAACTCGTCCACGAGCCGCGCGCTCCCACCGTTGCCGGCGACGTCGAACGGATGGCTGCGGTCGGTATGTTTGTAAGCCATGCGGAAGCGCAGGAACTCCGAAGGATAGAAGGTTACGTAAGGTTCCACGGCCCATTGATAGCCGGGCGCGTCCGGGAACTGGGTGGAGTCGTAGCGCACGCCGAACGCCCAGCGACGCCACGGCTGCAATTCGCCCCAGCCGTACCACCCGAAGCTGTTCCGGGTCTGCTTCTGGAACAGGTCGGGCGACCCGTCGCCATCGACGTCCACGCCCCGCTCGGTGCGGCGGATCGAATAGATTCCCTCACTCCCCAGCGTGAGCAACGGATGCAACCAGCCTTCGGGACGGAACTTGTACTTCAGATCGAAGCCCAGCAAGGTACTGCGCAGGCGTTCCGCGGTTTCTCCGTTCGCGACCGAGGCGCCGACCTGGAGGGCCTGCGTGTCGGTGAGGTCGAAGAACGTCATCACGCGGCCCGTCGCCAGCGGATGCGTCAACAGGCCCCGCCCGAACGCCGTCTCGTTGTCGCCATTGAAGACCCCGCCGAGCACCTGGACGTAAAACGGCAGGAAGTCGGGGACCCAGGTTCCCTCGACGCCCTTTTCCTTCAGGCCCTCCTCGCCGAGAAAGACGCGGTAGACGTCGGGCCGGTCGATCCACGGCAGATCGTGCTCATGGATGACGTTCGACCAGCCGAAGCGGTTCCGCATCTGGCCGAGCTTCGCCTGGGTGCCGTATGGCAGCGTGAGGAGCGTGATGAACGCTTCCGCGAGCGTTACGTTCATCTCGCCGCCCGGCGCCTCTTCACCCGACTCGATCCTCATCTCGCCGCGGGCGAATGGATCGATCTGGCCGAACAGGCTCAACTCCACTTCGCGCGGAAAGAACCGGTTTTCGCGGCCCGTGAAGGTACCGCCGTTCGCCTTCTGCACATTGTGCTGCGTGAAGCTGCCCACGAAGTCGCCGGCGATACCCATGTCGAACAGGAGCTGGCCGGAGCCGCGCTGCTGGTAGAGCCCGAACGGCTGACGTGGACGCAAGAGCTCGGTCGCCGACGGTGGGCTCATCTGCGTCTGTGGATTCGCCGGCGACTGTGCCAGCGGACCGGGCTGCGCCGGCGGCGCCGCCATCTGCGGCGCCGGTTGCGTCTCGAGACGCTGCAGTCTTTCGGTCAGGCCCTGGAGCTGCTGGCGGAGCTGCTCGATCTCACGGCGCATCGCGGCGGCGTCCTGTGCCCCGGCCGGCGCCGCAGTCACCGCGACGAGCAGCGCGCTTATGACGATCCCCAGTGAACGCATGGTTGCCTCTCCCATGACAGCAAGATGGTCTGCGCCCGACGTGGGCGCGACGAAACCAGACGACGAAGTGTGGGGAGGCTAGGCGGTCGGAGGCGCGCGCGAGACTTCGAGGCGGCGCGCCGAGGAGTCGATCGCGAGCGCGGGCGCACAGATCAGGAGCGCGACGACGACGAGCGCGACGGCGACGACGAGGGCGGGCAGCGGCGCCACCGACCCCAGCGCGCCCATGAGCACGAGGTCGTGATCATGGTTGTAGAGTCCGATACCCGCGCCGTCGTGGGTGTGCGCGAGCGTGGCACCCGCAAGCAGCAGCGGCACCAGCACGACACCGAGGGCGAGCAACGCGCGGAAGCGCGATGCGGTCTGGCTCATCGAGACACTAGAAATACGTCAAATGCCGCGCGGTTGCAAGTTTCCGCGGCACCGGCGCCGATCACTCAGTGCTGGCGCCAGTCGACGTGCGAGCCGGTGATGCGGTCGGCCACGAGGTTGCGCATCATTTCGAGCGTGCCGCCTCC
>QHSB01000331.1 GCA_003220335.1 Candidatus Rokuibacteriota bacterium | reverse complement strand
CGCGGCCACGCCCGCCCACTGCACGAACTCGTTCGTCGAAATGAAGAAGTTGCCGTAGACGGTCTGCAGCGTGCGCACGTGCTCGTGCGGGACGATCACCCACCCGAGCCGCCAGCCCGTCATCGCGAAGGCCTTCGAGAAGCCGTTGAGCACGAACGCCTGATCGGTGAATTCCAGGATCGTGTGATCGCGGCCGCCCTCGGTGAGGCCGTGGTAGATCTCGTCCGAGACGATCGGGATGTCGCGCTCGCGCGCCAGCGCGGCGATGGCGGCCATGCGATCCGGCGCCAGCACGCTGCCCGTGGGGTTGGCCGGCGAGTTCACGATGATGGCTTTGGTCCGCTCGCTCAGGCGCTGGCGGATCGCCTCGGGGCGATACTGAAACCGATCGGCCTCGGTGACGTCGACCTCCGCGGGCACGCCCTCGGCGTAGCGGATGAAATTCGGATAGCACGCGTAGTACGGATTCGACAGCACCACCTCGTCCCCGGGATCGAGCAGGTGCCCGAACAACAACAGCATCGCGGGCGACGTCCCGGGCGTGACCAGCACCTGGTCGGGCGACACGCTTACGTCATAGGCCCGCGCGTAGTGCTCAGCGATCGCCTCGCGCAGCTCGCGGATGCCGAGACTATGCGTGTAGCGCGCGCGGCCGTCCTTCAGCGCCTTCTCGAGGGCGTCGCGCACCACCGGCGGCGCCTCGAAGTCCGGCTCGCCGTACTCGAGATGCACGATATCGACTCCCGCACGCTCCAAGGTGCCGGCGCGCTCGGCGACCTCGACGGCGAGAAACGGCTCGATCTCGCGGACGCGACGCGCGATGCCCGCCTTCAGCGCCGGCGCTCCTCGCGTGCGACGCGGAGTCGCGCAGTGATGATCTGCCACATCATCCGCGGTCCGTCCGTGACGACGCCCACCTTGCTGGCGGGCTGATCCTCCCAGTTGACGGCCACCTCGGCGATGCGCCAGCCGCGCGCGCGCGCGCGCAGCAGGAGCTCCACGTCGAAGCCGAAGCCCCTCGTCCCGAGGCGGGCAAACAGGTCGGCCGCCGCGGCAGCCGTGAACGCCTTGAACCCGCACTGCGAGTCGCGGATGCCGACGAGCCCGAGCGATTCAGCGAGCGTGTTGAAGAGGCGGCCGGCCAGCACGCGATGCGGGCGTGCGCGCACGACGATGCCGGCGGCCGTCATCGCCCGCGAGCCGATGGCGACGTCGGCGCCGGCGGCCAGCGCCGCCTCGAGCCGCTTGAGCTCCGCGATCGGCGTCGCGCCGTCGGCATCGGCGAAGAGACGCCACCCTCCACGCGCGGCGAGCATCCCCGCGCGCACCGCCGCGCCCTTCCCCCCGTTCGCCCGCTGTCGCAGCAGCTGCACCTGCGGGCATCGGACGGCCATCGCACGGACGACCTCGGCGGTGCCGTCGGTGGAGCCGTCATCGACGACGAGCACTTCCCACGGCTCGCCCCGCGTGCGCAGGTACGAGACGACCTCTTCGAGATAGCGCGGCAGCCGCGCCTCCTCGTTGAACGCGGGGATCACCACCGACCACTGTAACGGGTGCGGCGTGCCCGGCTCGTGCCGTGGGTGGCCTGAGCTAGGTGCGCTCGTCAAGAGGGGGATGATGTATTCCTCACCGAGTTCCGAGCGACCCACGCAGGCGGCGATCGCGCGCGCGGCGGCCAGCTTCATCTCGTCGTTGACCATCCGCGCTCGAGAGTCGAGCAGCCCGCGGAAGAACCCCGGAAAGCACAGAACGTTGTTGATCTGGTTGGGATAGTCCGAGCGGCCCGTGGCCATCACCCGCGCGTGACGTGCGGCGTCTTCCGGCTGGATCTCCGGCACCGGATTGGCCATGGCGAACACGATGGGGTCGCGCGCCATCCGCTTGAGATCCCGGACGCTGAGAATGCGCGGCACCGAGAGTCCGATGAAGACGTCGGCGCGTTCCAGCGCGTCGGCGAGACGGCCCTTCACCTGGCGCGGGTTCGTCGCGCCGGCCACCCACCGCTTCATGAAATCCATCCCCTTCGTCCGCTCCTTATAGATGGTGCCGAACTCGTCTACACCGATGATGTCGCGGACCCCGCTGGACAACAAGATTTTGATCGTCGCCGTCCCGGCCGCGCCGACCCCGGTGACCACGACGCGGAGCTTCTTGAGGTCTTTCTTGACGATCCGCAGCGCGTTGAAGAGCGCCGCCAGCACCACGACCGCGGTGCCGTGCTGGTCGTCGTGGAACACCGGGATGTCCAGCTCCTTGCGCAGCCGGTCCTCGATCTCGAAGCAGCGGGGGGCCGCGATGTCCTCGAGGTTGATGCCGCCGAACCCCGGAGCCAGGTACTTGATCGTCTCGACGATCTTGTCCGGTTCCTTGGTGGCCAGGCAGATGGGGAAGGCGTCGACGCCGGCGAACTCTTTGAAGAGCATCGCCTTGCCTTCCATCACCGGCATCGCCGCCTCCGGCCCGATGTCGCCGAGCCCCAGGACGGCCGTGCCGTCGGTGACGACCGCGACGGTGTTCTGCTTCATCGTCAGGGCGAACGCGCGCTGACGATCTTCTTTGATGGCCAGGCAGACCCGTGCGACCCCGGGGGTGTACGCCATCGAGAGGTCGTCGCGCGTACGAATGGGCACCTTGCTCTGGATCTCGATCTTGCCGCCGAGGTGCATGAGAAACGTGCGGTCGGAGATGTTGATGACCCGCAGGCCCGGCGCCTGCTTCAGGCGATTCACGATCTGCGTGCCGTGCACGCTGTCGCGGGCGTTGATCGTGATGTCGCGGATGATGCGGTCGCGGCCGGACTCGACCAGGTCCACCGCGCCGATGTCGCCACCGGCGTCGCCGATCGCCATGGCGACGCGGCCGAGCATCCCGGGACGGTTCTGGATCGCCACCCGGACTGTAAGGCTATAGCTGGCGCTCGGCGCAACCGTGGACATTCTTCGCTTCTACCCTTGCGGCCGGAGCCAAGTCAACTTGCGGCGGATCGGCGCAATGGCTCGCTCCCGGCGCTGAGCCGAGGTCGAAAAGGATAACAAGCCAATCAAGACCTGAATACGTGAAGAGAAATTCCCATCGAAGGCGTGACGTCGCACCCCGCCATAGCGGACGAGGCGTAGGACTTACAACCGGTTAGGAAAAGTTGGGAATTGTTGGCGTGTTTCTTGAAGCCCCAATGCGGCTCAAAGAAACGTTCCAGGGGAGAGAAGCATCCTACAGGTAAACACAACTCGACCCGGTGACACCATGACATTTCGCGAACAGGCACGAGAGAATCACAACGAGGCAGAGCATCTCGTCCCGCCGGCGGCCCTTGCCACGGAAGAGGAGACGACGCCCGCCGCGATCCACGACGACGAGGCCGACGAGGTTCAGCCGGTCCCCGAGGAGGCGCTCACTCCGCTTCCCGCGAAGGGCGAAGATCCCGTCCGACTCTATCTCAAGGAGATCGGAAAGGTCCCGCTGCTAACCGCGCAGCAGGAAGTTCAGATCGGCCGACGGATCGAAGTCGGCCAGATCGCGCTGCGTCGCGGGCTGGCGGGCATCCCGATGGCGGTGCGCGCGCTGCTCGAGGTCGGTGACCGCCTCCGTCACAGCGACATCGCCGCCGACGACGTCATCGTTCTTCCGGAGGGTGGCGAGCTCGAGGCGAAGGAAATCCGCCCCGTGCTCCTGGCCTTCGGTCGCATTCGCCGGCTTGAGCGCAAGATCGCGCGCCTCGAAGAGTCGCTGGCCGACAAGCGGCGCTCTGCGACCGGCCGGACGAACGTGCAGAAGCAGATCGCGACGCACCGCGCGGGGATCCAGAAGACCGTCGCCGACATGCCGCTCAAGCCGGCGCTGATCGATGACCTCGTCGGCAAGGTGCGGCGCCTCTGCCAGCGTATCGACGGCCTCGCGCAGGAGTCGCGGCGCACCCGGACCGCAGCGCTGGCCCGAGAGCTGAAGAAGCTCGAAGAGGAGGCGGGACTGCCGCGCAAGCAGCTGCAGACGCTGCTGGTCGAAATCGAGACGAGCGACCGGACCGTCCGGCAGGCCAAGCGCGAGCTGATGGAGGCCAACCTCCGGCTCGTCGTGTCGGTGGCCAAGCGCTATCTCGGCAGCGATCTGTCGCTGCTCGACCTCGTCCAGGAGGGCAACATCGGCCTGATGAAGGCCGTGGACCGCTTCCAGTATCGGCGCGGGTTCAAGTTCTCGACGTACGCGACGTGGTGGATCCGTCAGGCCATCACTCGCGCCATCGCGGACCATTCGCGGACGATCCGGATTCCGGTGCACATGGTCGAGACGCTCAACCGCATCTCGCGCGTGAACCGGAACATGGTCAACGAGATGGGCCGCGAGCCCACGCCTGAAGAGCTGGCGCAGCGTACGGGCGTGCCCGCCAAGAAGGTGCGGCTGATCCTGGAGTCCTCGCGCAAGCCGCTGTCGCTGGAGACGCCGATCGGCGAGGACAGCGAGCTCGGCGACTTCCTCGAGGACAAGTCGGCCGGCTCGCCGAACGACACCCTGTTGGGGCAGGACCTCACCACGCAGGTCGAGCGCGCGCTGGCCACGCTGTCGCCGAAGGAGAAGGAGATCCTGCGCCTCCGGTTCGGCATCGGCGAAGAGGGGGAGCACACGCTCGAAGAGGTCGGCAAGCGCTTCGCGGTGACGCGCGAGCGCATCCGGCAGATCGAGGCCAAGGCGCTCCGCAAGCTGCGCCACCCGCTGCGCGGGCGCAACCTCAAGGCCTTCGTCGAGAATTAGCCGCTCGTGAACGGGCGGGGGTGGCGGCAGGGCCGCCCCCGTTCGGGCACGCAAATCGACCGTGCGGTGCGCCTGTCAGCGGGCACCGATTCCGGGCCGGGTCCGACGCGTTACCCGAAACACGGCCCTCACGGGGGCGGCCCTGCCGCCACCCCCGCCCTCACCCGCGGCGGCTGTTCTCGCGATGACCTCGGTCGGCGACCGCGCGGCGGATGCCGAGGCGGCCGTTCGGCTCGCGAATCGACCGCCACCCTGCCGCGGCGAGAGTCTCGGTCAGGTGCCCAACTCGGTCACGACGGTCCGCCAGAGCGCGCCCAGCTCGCTGGGGCCTGGACTGGAGGGCTGCTTGCGGACCGCGGTGTGAACCATGACGAGACGACTGGTGGGATCGACCATGATCGTCTGACCGCGCACGCCGAGGAGGGCGAACATCGGCCGCTCCCCCGGGAAGATCCAGGTCTGGTAGCCGTAGCCGAAGAACGGCGTCGCGACGCCCGGCTTGAGATGACTCGGCTCCGGCTGCGCGCGCGTGGCCTCGGCGATCCAGGCGGCCGGGATGATCTGTCGACCACGCCAGTTGCCGTCGTGCGCGAGCAGCACCCCCAGCCGCGCGTAGTCTCTCAGCACGGCGTTGATGCAGCAGTAAGTCGCTTCCTGGCCTGCGCGATCCACGAGCCACGTGGCGTCAGCTTCGGCGCCCATCGGCTGCCAGATCTTCTCTGACAGATAGTCGGCCACCGGCCGGCCGACGGCATTGCGCAACACGAGGCCCAGGACCTGCGTCTCCACCGAGGCATAGGAGAACTTGCTGCCGGCCGGCAGCACGCGCTGATCGTACCGGGTCACCGCCTCCACGCCGCCGGCGCCGACCTGTCGGAACGTGTCTGCCGAGAGCTGCGCCACGTCGTCTCGGCCCGAATACTCCTCGACGAACCGGACCCCCGAAGACATCTGCAGCAAGTGACGGAGCGACGTCCGACCGTATTCGGTCCCGGCGAGCGCAGACACGTAGATGGCGGCGGGATCGTCGACGGAGCGGATGCGGCCCTCTGCGATCGCGATGCCGACCAGCATCGAGGTGACGGTCTTGGCCATCGACCACGAGGTGAAGCGGTGGCGATCATTCCGGCCGTACTGGTAGCGCTCGACCAGGATCGTCTCGCCGCGCGCGATGAGGAACCCGGTGGCCGGGTTGCGCGAGAGGTAGCGGTCCAGGTCCGCGGCCGCGCCCTGATAGTAGTACTGGAGGACCGGCTCCGAGGCCGCGCGCCCCAGCCGCGACGCTCTGTCGGCGCGCCGCACGAGGCGGCCCTCGAACACCTGGTCGAGCTGGCTGTGGGACCCGACGAGGAAGGGAATGCGGAAGAACGTCGTGCGATCGCCGGTCGGGAAGCCGTCGCTCGCCCCATACTCCTCGGCGTCCGGCCCGTCCGGCGCGAACCGCGGCGCCGCCCCCATCAGGCCCGCCGACTCGGCGATGACGCCCTCGCGCGAACCCGGTGCGGCGCATCCGCCGACGACGACCGCGAGCAGGCCCGCGGTGCCGAGCCGACGCTGGAGCTGCGCGCGCGTCATGGCGGTCGGGATCGTAGCACGCTCACCACGACAGTAGGCGCGGCGGCGGTATCATCGGGCTCACGCTTCCCTCGGGAGGAACGACCATGAGCCCCCGCAGCTTCGCGATGGCATTGCTCGTCCTGATCGCGCTCCTCCTCGGGGCCGTCGGCGGCACGCCGGCCCAGTCGGGGCCGATCAAGATCGGGTTCATCACGGATCTCACCGGCCCGGCGGCGCAGGCGGCCAAAGACATGGTCAACGGCATCACGATGTACCTCGACGAGATCGGCTCGCAGATGGCCGGGCGCAAGGTCGAGCTGATCGTGGAAGACAGTCAGGGCCGACCGGACGCGGCCGTGACGAAGCTGCGCAAGGTCGTCGAGCACGATCGCGTACAGCTCGTCGCGGGCGTCCTGTTCGGGCACATCGGGTACGCGATGGCCCCCAAGGTCGAGGAGTACAAGGTCCCGGCGCTCTTCACCGTCACCGCGGCGGATGACCTGACGCAGCGCCAGAAGTATCGCTGGGTCATCCGCACCGGCTGGGCATCGAGCCAGCCCTCCCATCCCTTCGGGGAGTACGTCGCGAAGACGCTCGGCCACCGCAAGGTCGCCGTCATCGCGTCCGACTACGCCTTCGGCTGGGAGGTCGTCGGCGGCTTCCAGCGCACCTTCGAGGAGAACGGCGGCCAGGTGATCCAGAAGCTCTGGGCGCCCCTCGGCGTGATGGACCTCGCGCCGTACATCGCCAAGATCCGGCGTGACGCCGATGCCGTCCTGACGATGATCGCCGGCGCCTCGACGCTGCAATTCTTCAAGCAGTACGAGGAGGCGGGGCTGAAGGCCAAGCTCCCGCTGATCGCCGGCGGCCCGGCCGTCGACGAGTCGATGCTGCCCTCGATGGGCGACGAAGCGCTGGGCACGATCAGCCCGCTGATCTACAGCGGCGCCCTCGATACCCCGGCCAATCGCCGCTTCGCCAAGGAGTACCGCGCGCGCTTCGGGAAGGTCCCGTCGTACTTCGCGGAGACGAACTACACGAGTGGACGCTGGATCAACGAGGCCGTCCGCGCGCTCGGCGGCAACGTGGAGGACCGCGAGAAGTTCCTCGCGGCCCTCCGGAAGGTCGAGATCCCCGACGCGCCCCGCGGACCGGTGAAGCTCGACGCCTACGGCAACCCCATCCAGAACGTCTACATCCGCCGGGTGGAGCGCAACCGCGAGGGCGAGCTGCAGAACACCGTCATCGTCACCATCCCCGCGGTGTCGCAGTTCTGGAAATACCCGCCGGAGGAGTTCCTCCGCCAGCCCCTCTACAGCCGCGACGTGCCCCCATGCCGGTCGTGCTGAGCGCGGTCGCCAGAAGGGCGTCAGCACCACCTTCGCGCAGTCGTCCGCGCTCGAGGCGCCTCACAGTCCGTGGCACGACGTGAACACGGCCAGGAGGATGACGAGGCCGGCGGGAACGAGCGTCACGACGACCGACAATGCCGTGCCGAGCGTGAACGCGATCGGGCCGAACACCGGCGTGCTCACGCGCCACACCTTCGCCACGAGCAGCTCGAGGATCCAGCCGCACGTGTAGAAGACGTTCGCCACAATCAGGTACGCGGCGGCGGCGATGAGCACGAGCAGCGGCGGGCTCGGAAGCCCGAGCGGCAGGCCGCCGCTGCGCTCGCATCCGAACGCCACGGCGAAGAACACGGCCAGGCTCAGGACACCGGTCGCTCCCACGATCAGGTTGTAGGGCAACCGCCGCAGCTCCCACCACGCCACGACGTGCGCGGGATGTGACTTCTCGAGCTGGTGGGCGAACAGCCAGCCGGCGAGGCGCGACGAGATACGGAAGAGCGGCGCCGCTCTCATGACGATGGGGCGCCGCTCCAGCGCCGAAACCGGCGCCGCGCGAAGAACAGGATGATCAGCGGCATCCCGAACGCAGCCACCACGACGCTGAGCCACTCGTGTTGCAGGCGATCGTTGATGTCGCCGGGCAGGCTCTGGGTGGGGTCGGCCACGAGGTAACGGACGAGCACGGCGTCGCCTGGCTTCAGGTGGCCGCACGCGGGAATGCCGAAGCCGGCGTTGCCCTGCCCGTCGTACGTGCGCTCGTCGACCCGGAACCGGTAGGCCACCGTTCCACGATTCCCGCAATCGGTGGACGTCACGCGGGCGTTGGCGCTGGCGCCGCGCGCCTCGAGCCGGGAGTAGTGCGGCAGATTCAGCGAGCCGGCGAAGACGCCGATGGCCAGCGCGCTCCCGAGGTAGAGGACGGACGCGAGCCGCGTGCTGTTCGTCATCACACCGGCATCACCCCGTGCTTGCGCCACGTCGCTCGAACGTGCCGCCGTCGAAGAGTCGGTCGCTCATGAGTGTCGCCCCGCGGTCAGCGCGCTTGTCCGGTCCGCATGAGGATCCAGGTGTTGATGCCGGTATCGGGCGGCGAGCCGCTGAGCATCGTGACCATCGTGGCGATCTCGCTGCGGTGGTGGGTTGCGTGATTGGCGACGTGCTGCAGCAGCGGGCCCAGCGGCGCGCTGAAGGCTCTGCCCTCCGTGTTCTTGTACTCCACCATCCGGCCGAGCTCGGAGTCCTTCAGGCCATCGATGAACGCCTTCTGCTCGGTCTCGAGCGCGTCCCACTTCTCGCGCACGAGGGCCATCGTCGGCAGCTCGGCGCCCGGCTGCGTGGTCGGCGACGTCCCCTTCCAGCGGCTCAGCCAGACCCAGTCGGCGCCGTAGAGGTGCGCGAACATCCGCGTCACCTTCGAATGGCTGAAGTGGGCGCCGACCTCGCGCGCGCAC
>QHSB01000498.1 GCA_003220335.1 Candidatus Rokuibacteriota bacterium | reverse complement strand
TGCCCGAGGTCGACGACATCGCGCACGCCGTCGAGTTCCTGCTCGGCGACACGAGCAAGAGCATCACGGGCACCGTGCTCACGGTCGACGCCGGCAACACGGCATGACCCAGACACGGGCGCTGCGCGAGACCGCCGCGGCCGTCCGGCCGGCCGGGAGCCACCGGGCCTGGCTGCGTGCGCTCGAGCTGACGGCGCCGATCACGACGACGCCTCAGCGCGTCCTGCCGACGGTGATCGACGAGCTCGCCGCGCAATTCGACGAGGCGCCGGCGCTCCTCTCTGACCGCGAATCGCTGTCCTATCGCGCGCTCTCCGAGCGCTCGAGCCGCTACGCGCGCTGGGCGCTCGAGCACGGCATCGGCACGGCGGACGCCGTCGCTCTGTTCATGCCGAACCGGCCCGAATACCTGGCCATCTGGCTCGGCATCACCCGCGTCGGGGGTGTGGTGGCGCTCCTCAACACCCACCTCGCCGGCGGCTCGCTCGCGCATTGCATCGATGTGGTCGCGCCCCGCCACATCATCGTGGCCGCCGAGCTCATCGAGCCCTTCCTGACCGCGCTGCCGCACCTGGCCGGCGCGGCCACGATCTGGCTCCACGGCACGGGCCACGGCAATTTCCCGCGCATCGATCTTGACGTCGAACGTCACGCGGGCGAGCCGCTGGCCAGGGGCGAGGGCCGGCCTCCGACCATCGAGGATCGGGCGCTCTACATCTACACATCGGGCACGACCGGGCTGCCCAAGGCGGCCAAGGTCAGCCACTTCCGGTTGATGCAATGGAGCTACTGGTTTGCCGGGCTGATGGGCGTTCGCGGCGGCGACCGGATGTACGACTGCCTGCCGATGTATCACAGCGTCGGCGGCGTGGTGGCGCCCGGCGCGGCGCTCGTCGGCGGCGCGTCGGTGGTGCTCCGCGAGAGGTTCTCGGCCCGCGAGTTCTGGAGCGATGTCGTCCGCTGGGACTGCACGCTGTTTCAGTACATCGGCGAGCTGTGCCGCTACCTGCTACACGCCGAGCCGGCGGCGGGCGAGACGCAGCACCGGATCAGGCTCGCCTGCGGCAACGGGCTGCGACCCGATGTCTGGGACGACTTCAAGCGCCGCTTCGGCATCCCCCGAATTTTGGAATTCTATGCCGCGACCGAGGGCAACGTGTCGCTGTTCAACGTCGACGGCAAGCCCGGCGCCATCGGTCGCATGCCGCCCTTCCTCGCGCATCGTGTCCCGGCGGCGCTGGTGCGGTTCGACGTCACCCGCGAGGCGCCGGTGCGGGACGCGCAGGGACGGTGCGTCCGCTGCGCGACCAACGAGGTGGGCGAGGCGATCGGCAAGATTCTCGAGGATGAGTCGAACCCCGGCCGCCGCTTCGAGGCCTACACGAGCCAGGAGGCGTCCGAGCAGAAGATCCTCCGCGACGTGTTCGAGCCGGGCGACGCCTGGTTTCGTACCGGCGACCTCATGCGACGCGACGAGGAGGACTATTACTACTTCGTCGACCGTGTCGGCGACACCTTCCGCTGGAAGGGGGAGAACGTCGCCACCCTGGAGGTCGCCGAGGCGATCTGTGCGTTTCCGGGGATCCGGGAGGCGAGCGTCTACGGCGTGGCCGTGCCGGGCGCCGACGGCCGCGCCGGCATGGCCGCGGTCGTGCCCGACGCCGGGCTGGATCTCGCCGCCTTCCGCGCTCACCTGACCGACCGGCTGCCCGGATACGCGTGCCCGTCGTTCCTGCGCATCCGATGCGAGTTGGACGTGACGACCACCTTCAAGCACGCCAAATACGAGCTGGTCCGCCAGGGTTACGACCCGGCGGCCAGCGCCGACGTCGTGTACTTCAACGATCCGGAGCGCGGCGCCTTCGTCCAGCTCGACCAGGCGCTGTACGACGGCATCCAGACCGGCCGGATCCGTCTGTGACGCAGCAGGAGCGGGCACGGGCTCACCGTGAGGTGAACGCATGAGAGACGCGACGATCGCCATTCACAGCGGGTACGAGGTCGATCCGACGACGAAGGCGGTGGCCGTCCCGATCTATCAGACGGTTGCCTATGCGTTCGACAGCGCCGACCACGGCGCCGCCCTGTTCAATCTCGAGGTCGACGGTTTTCGTTACAGCCGGATCAGCAACCCGACGACCGCGGTGCTGGAGCGGCGCGTGGCGGCGCTGGAGGGCGGCGTGGAGGCGCTGTGCGTGAGCAGCGGACAGGCGGCGCTCAACTACGCCGCGCTCAACGTCAGCGAGCTGGGGAGCAACATCGTCTCGGTGCCCCAGCTGTACGGCACCACCTACACGCTCTTCGCGCACGTCCTGCCGAGCCAGGGGATCACCGTCCGCTTCGCCGAGTCGGATCAGCCGGACGCCATCGAACCGTTGATCGACGACCGGACGCGGGCGGTGTTTTGCGAGAGCGTCGGCAACCCGGCGGGGAACATCTGCGACATCGCGGCCCTGGCCGAGGTCGCGCACCGGCATGGCGTGCCGCTGATCGTCGACAACACGGTGGCCACGCCCATCTTGCTGAAGCCGATCGAGCACGGCGCCGACGTCGTCGTGCACTCGCTGACGAAGTTCATGGGCGGGCACGGCACGACCCTCGGCGGGATCATCGTCGACAGCGGCAAGTTCCCGTGGCGCGAGCACGCCGACCGCTTCCCGATGTTCAACCGCCCGGACGCCTCGTATCACGGCCTGATCTATGTCGAGCACTTCAAGGAGGCCGCCTACATCGCGCGCTGCCGCAGCGTCTACCAGCGCACGACGGGAGCGGTGTTACCGCCGCTCAGCGCATTCCTGTTGCTGCAGGGCATCGAAACGGTGGCGCTGCGGGTCGAGCGCCACGTCGAGAACGCCCGGCGCGTCGCCGAATTCCTGCGCGGCGATGCGCGGGTGGCGTGGGTCAACTATGCCGGATTCCCCGACAGCCCCTATCACGCGCTGGCGCAGCGATATCTCGGGGGCCGCGCGTGCTCGCTCTTGACCTTCGGGGTCAAGGGCGGGTTCGAGGCCAGCAAGAAATTCTACGACGCGCTGGGGCTCGTGAAGCGCCTCGTCAACATGGGCGACGCCAAATCGCTGGCCTGCCATCCGGCCTCCACCACGCACCGCCAGATGTCGGAGGAAGAGCAGCGCAAGGCGGGCGTCCGGCCCGAGATGATCCGGCTCAGCATCGGCATCGAGCACGTCGATGACATCATCGCCGACCTCGATCAGGCGCTCGGGGCGACGGGTTCGGACTTTGGCGGACTGCTGACGGCGCCCTAGCGCTTTGTCGTTTTTTGGGAGGAGCTCTCATGGCTATTCATCTGGAGCGAGAGTCGCTGCGGCCCGGTCGGCTCGCCGAAGCGAGCGGGCGGCACGAATTCGACGCGAGCTGTCTCACGATTGGCCTCGTCAACAACATGCCGGACGCCGCGCTCCAGGCGACCGAACGACAGTTCGTCGCGCTGCTCGGGGCGGCCGCGGACGGCCTCACGGTGCGGCTGACGCCCTATGCCTTGCCGGACATCCCGCGCACGGACTGGGGACGGGACTACGTGACCCGCTTCTATTCCCCGATCGAGGATCTCTGGGACAGCCACCTCGACGGTCTGATCGTGACCGGCACCGAGCCGCGGTCGCCGAACCTCAGGGAGGAGCCGTACTGGGCGAGCCTGACCAGAGTCCTGGAGTGGGCCGAGCACAACACGCATTCCGCGGTCTGGTCCTGCCTGGCCACCCACGCGGCGCTCCTGCACCTCGACGGCATCGACCGGCGTCCGCTCGGTGAAAAACGGTTCGGCATCTTCGAGTGCGATCGGGTCTCGGATCACCCGCTGACGGCCGACGCCCCCGCCCGACTCCGGATGCCGCATTCCCGCTGGAACGACATCCCCGAGGACGCGTTGACGTCGTGCGGCTACCGGGTGCTCACGCGCTCGGACGCGGCCGGCGTCGAGCGACACCTACCCGGTCATGCCGCAGGGCTATTTCGACGACGCCACCGTCGAGGCCTTGACCGCGCTGCGAGAGCGGGCGCTGGCGGACCGCCGTGAAGAGGTGCTCGCGGATTTCCCGACCGCGCTCGCGGCCGGGACCGTCACGAACACGTGGCGGACGACGGCGACACGCGTCTATCGCAACTGGCTCTTGTACCTGTCCGCGCAGAGGGGAGCGCGGACGGCGGCGTGATCGTCGATACCAAACGCCTCGACATACAGCCACTCGACGGTCGGGCCCTGCCCGCCGCCGCCGCCTTCCTCGACCGCCGGCGTCCCCGGCCGGACCGAGAGTCCTCTCTGCGCCAGCTTCAGTGGCTGCTGATCGACAATCCCCTCGCCTCGGCCGCCTCCGACCATGGCCTGTGCATTCGCGACGCATCGGGCGCCATCGCCGGACTGCTCGTCTCGTTTCCCAGCGCGTTCCGGGCGGGCGAGCGGCGGCTTCTCGGATTGGGCTCGGGCGGTTATTTCGTCGAGCCCGAGGCTCGGACCCTCGGGTTCCATCTGTTCAAGCGACATCTGCGTTGCCCGGGCTTCGATTTTTTCTTCTCCACCAGCTGCAACGCCGCCTCCGGCGCGCTGTGGAAGACGCTGGGGGCGCGCGCGGTTCCGGACTCCGACGCCGAGTACGTCCGTCCCCTCGACCTCGGAATCGTGCTCTCCTCATTTCTCGCCGGCCGGATCTCCAGCGCCGTGGCGACGGGCGCGGTGAGGGTCCTCGGCCGGTGCGCCACGCGAGTCTTGCGGTCCGTCGTCCGTACGTCGGCCCGCGTGATCAGCGAGCCCTGCCGGGACTGGGAGAAGCTCGCGGAGCTGGCCCGCCGGCACCGGCCCGGTGACTGGATCACCGCGGACCGGTCGGCCGCGTTCTTGAAGTGGCGCTACGGGCCGGGCTCACCGAATCACGCCTCCGACATCCGTGTGTTCCGCGACACGCGCGGTCACGAGGGCTGGTTCTCGCTGGGTGAGACCGTCCGCGGAGATCAGACGCCGATCCGGGGTCGCGTGCTGCTGGACGCCACCTGGCCCCGCGAGAGGATGGGCTTCGACGCCGTCCTCACGGCCGTCGCACGGTTCGCCGAGCGTGACGCCGACGCGATCTATTTCCGGCCCCGACCCGGTGTCGACTACGGCGACTGCCGGCCCTGGATCATGCGCCGGCGGCGGGAGCCGCCGGCGGTCTTTGCCGTGGCCGCAAAGGGTCGCGCGGCCCTGGAGGTGTCCGCGCTGGACATGGTCTCCGCGGACGGCGACGGCGGTCTCCCCGACGATGAGTAAGGGGATCATGGCGCTCGACGAGATCCGCAGCCTTGCGACGAAGCTCGAGTCCGACATCGCCAACGGTCCCATCGTCCCGACGGTGACGCCTCAGGAGATCCGCCGCTACCTCGCCGCGCGCTACGACTTCGGCAAGCCGCTCGACCCCAACGAGGTCGGCGCCGACGTCGAAGCGATGCTGCGAACCTGGCAGGTGCACGTC